>SHUY01000038.1 GCA_009694435.1 Acidimicrobiia bacterium
AGGCTTTAGGTGCCCCACTGGTTCCTGAAGTGAATAACAAGAGAAAAATGCCATTATCCGAAGCCGTTTGGTCATCATCACCTAAGGATGAATTTTCATAAGGAGACAATTCATCTTTGTATGATTCCTGATCAATAATTAAAATTTGATTATTAGCATCGCCTAGATCTAGACCATCAAGGAGAGGCAAATAATTTGACTCAGTGATAATCAGCTGGCAATCGGTATGAGTTATGTCGCGCTCTAACTCGGATCCTCGGCGGGTTGGATTAATTCCTACCACGACTACGTTGGCGAGGGCGGCGGCTCCTAGCCACATGAGAAAGTCGGGGACATTGTCAAGCAAGACACCAATGTGGGGTGGGGCACTTGGGTCAAGTTTGGCTTTCAAATAAGCGACGCGAGTTGAGCATTCACCAACGTACTGGGCCCAAGTTATCGAGGCATCTTCAAAGCGAATCGCTACTCGATCGTCAGTTGCGCGCTCTTTCAGGCACTCGCCTAGCGCACTCACGGATGAGCGAGGGCTAGCCCTGATCGGGGCCAAGGTAAAGAAATAAGGCGTCCACTTCCCGAGAGAGTTACGTAAGCGGTTTTGAGATCGTTTCCGCCAAAACAAACATTGGTAGTAAATTGGTCGGGCATGTCAACGTAATCGTGGCCGGATCCATCAGCCGCGACAACGCATAGACCTTGGCCAATAGCGGCCACGACGATATCTCCGTTGGCTTCTACCGCAAGAGAGTCGAAGTGCCCTTTAGTGGCCTCGACTACTTCTGGTCCGCCGCCTTTTACTCGCCCCATACTTTCAATATCCCATGCCAACAACCGACCCGAGAAACTCTCGGAAACATAAACTCGATCACCATCTGGAGACAGCCCTACTCCATTGGGTCCAAACAGTCCGTGAGCGACTTGGGTTACTGCCGTCCCATCAGACTGGCCGTAATAGAGAGCACCACGGTCAGCGTCACGCGGGCGCGTTTTCCCAAAGTCGGTAAACCAAAACCCACCGTGGTTATCGAAGACAATGTCATTTGGACCACAAAACCTTTGGCCGTCGCACTCTCGGTATAAAATGTTGTGCTCACCATTGTTAGGGTCTACTTTTTCTACCCAGCCACCAGTGAAACCTTCTGGCTGATTGCTCATAGTGGGTAAATCGAACGGTATTACCATGCCCGCGAACTCACTCCAGATAAAGCCACCGTTATTGACTACATAAATCGCTCCGTCAGGTCCGAGAGCCGCTCCGTTAGGGCCACCGCCAAGGTCAGCTATTACTTCGGTAGAGCCTCCAGTAGCGCTAATACGAGTAAGAGTGCCGCGATGAATCTCCACCAAAATGATGGAGCCATCCGGCATAACTACTGGTCCTTCGGGAAACTCAAGACCAGTGGCCAACTCGGTGTAGTTCTCACTCGGCGTCATAATCATCCCCCTCGATATAAATCCATCTCGCAGTATCGCACCGCTAGCCGTTGGGCGCATATGGTGCATAGCCTCAGCCAAGATTTCACCCAGTAAAGTCGCTCTATGGGGGCAAAGGGTCAAACAAATGAATTGCGTTGGGATGGCCAAGTCGCAGTTATCACCGGAGGGGGCCGCAATTTGGGCCGAGCGTATGCCCATCTTCTCGCCGCCCGGGGTGCTCGGGTGCTGGTCAATGACCTTGGGGTCGCGATTAGCGATACTGACGGAGAAGGCGTGGCCCCTGAGCAAGATCTAGCTTCGGCGGTAGTCCAAGAAATTCTTTCCGCTGGGGGCGAAGCAGTCGCGAACAATGACTCGGTGGCCACCGAAGCCGGCGGTCAAGCCATTATTACTCAGGCTCTCGATGCGTTTGGTCGAGTCGACATTGTTATCAATAATGCCGGAGTTGTCCGTCAAGCTCCGTTTGCGCGTTATGACGACGAACGCTTAGTTCCGGTTATTGAAAGCCAAATTGGTGGACACTTCCACGTGACGCGACCAGCCTGGCCAGTAATGCAGTCTCAGGGTTACGGCCGAGTGCTTAATCTGACTTCTGGAGCCGGTTTGTGGGGAGTAGCCGAAATGACGGGTTACTCGGCGGCCAAGATGGCCATAGTTGGTTTCACTCGGGCGTTAGCCCAAGAGGGATCCGCGCACGGAATTACGGTAAATGTGGTTGCCCCGTGCGCCAAAACTCGACCGGGTGGATTTGGTCCTATTCCTGCCTCAACCGCACTCAACGAATGGTTGTCTATCGATGCTGTAGCACCGGTGGTCGCGTGGCTAGTACACGAAGATTGTGTGATCACGGGTGAGTGTTTTACGGTTGGTGGTGGTTATGTCGGTCGAGTAAGTGTGGCGATCAACGACGGATACCGTTGGGAGCGTCCATTAACACCAGAATCGGTTAGTAGTGATTGGGACCAAATAATGCAAGATGACAACTGGCGTCCCCTTCCTCTTGGCCGAGGTGATCTTGATCGTGTTCTTAAAGGGTTTAGCCCTTGAGCGACTCCGCCGCAAAACCGATTTCTAGAAATTCACTTAGAGTTTTTCGCAATCGCGATTTTTCGATTTTCTGGACTGCCGCTTTGGTGTCCAACTCGGGATCGTGGATGCAGTCAATTGCGGTTCCTTTCGTTCTTTATCAATTAACCCATTCCACTACTTGGCTCGGGCTGGGGGCCTTTATGGCCTTCTTTCCCGCTCTATGCGTCGGGCCGCTGGCGGGATCGTTGTCAGACCGTTACGACCGGAAAATAATTTTACTGTGGTCACAGAGCGTGATGATGGTAGTGGCGTTTGGTTTGTGGTGGATTTGGATATCGGGATGGGCCTCGCCGGGAGTAATTTTAGTTATCCTGGGATTCAGTTCGATTGCTTCGGGGATAAACATCGCGGCTTGGCAATCTTTTGTCCCGCAACTAGTAGCCCCCACTGACATGTTGCCCGCAGTAAGAGTCAACTCAATGCAGTTTGTGGCGTCGCGCGCTTTTGGCCCTGCGTTAGCGGGATGGATTTTGGCTGAATATGGAGCCGGGACTGCATTTTTTCTCAACGCGTGCTCGTTTTTACTAGTTATTGTTGCGCTACTGATAATTAGACCTCGCTCAGTAGTGCGTGACCGTGATTTTGGTACCGTGCGCGAGCATTTTCGTGAGGCGCTTAGGTACATCAAGGCCCGTCCAGCTTTGTCAGTACCCATTATGGTAATCGTGGTTATCTCGTTTTTTGGTAGTTCGGTTATCCAACTCGTGCCGGCCCTATCCGAAGGAACATTTGGGGTGGGTAAGACCCAATACGGACTACTCATTGCTACTTTTGGTATTGGGGCCATCCTCGGTTCAATTTTTGTCGCCCTGCGGGCTGACCATTATTTGCGTTCGCGGGTGGCGCTGGTGGGTATATTTATCTACGGCACGGGCGAAATATTGCTGGGGGCAACAAGCATTTATGTCGTGGGCTTGATAGGAATGATCGTTATGGGCTGGGCTTACGTTTTGCTAGCCACGGCACTCAACACGTCTATTCAGTCTCGAGTTGATGAGGTTCATCGCGGGCGAGTGATCTCTATCTACCTGATGGGTTTACTTGCGGGAGTACCGCTAGGGGCATTAGCCCAAGGCCTGCTGGCTTCATGGATCGGATTGGATCCTACCGTGGTGTTGGCGGGGTTGGCATTATTGGTGTGGGGGGTAGTTGCTATTTTCCGCTTCGATTCTTTACGCTCACTGGACGAAAGTTTGGAGATAGAAACGGGTACGGCTCCCGATCTAATCGTTGGAACTCCACCATCGATCGCCAGCCTCGACTAAATAAAGTATCGACCTAAAGGAGAAAATTATGGGCGATCGACTTATCGGCAAGCGAGTTCTAGTTACGGGAGCAGCCTCAGGTATTGGTGCTGCGTGCGTTGAACGTTTTGCGGCCGAAGGCGCGGCGGTGGCCGGAATCGATTTAGCCCCTCGGCCCGAAAACTCACCGGCGGAAGTATGGCGAGAAGCCGATGTAGCCCAAGCCGACTCCATTAGCACCGCGGTAGATGAAGTCGTGGGTGGATTGGCTGGCCTTGATGTAGTAGTCAACGCGGCCGGCGTACTTTCGGTTGGTGATGTTGAAACCCTCGAAGAGGCTGAGTGGGATCGAGTTATCGGCGTAAATCTCAAGGGCACATGGTTAGTTTCTAAGTACGGAGCCCCCCACATGAAGGCTGGTGCCAGCATCGTCAACCTTGCCAGCATCGAAGGGCTGATTGGTTTTAGCGGCCAGACGGCATACAACGTCTCTAAGGGTGGAGTGGTGTTGTTGACTCGCAATATGGCTGCCGATCTTGGCCCCCGCGGAATACGGGTTAACTGTTTGTGTCCGGGACTGATTGATACCCCCATGACTGAAGTTCTAAAAGACCCGGCGTTTTCTGCTGTTCGCAATCAATTTATTGAATGGCACTTATTGGGTCGGTCGGGAAAACCTTCGGAAGTTGCTGCGGCGGCGCTTTTTTTGGCTTCTGACGATGCCTCGTTCGTTCACGGAGAAGCCCTAGTGGTTGATGGCGGTTTAACCGCTGGTCGTCGCTTTGCCGCACTCGACGAAAGTTAAGTATTTTTACGAGCAGCGCGTAGTGCGATCAGCGAAGGAAATCCAACAGCCAGAGTTTGCCCCAGCCATTTCATCATCGATTTACTCCCGCGAGTGACTAACGCAACGTAAGTCGCTTCACCTAAGTGCAAGGCAACTGCTAATACGAAAAGAACGGCTATCCAATAAAGACCAGTGGTCAAGGCCAATATCCCAGTAATGGCGATACCGCCGACGTTTGTTACGTACCAACCCTTTGAAACTGGTTTGAATTCAATTTCCGTCTTAACTTTAGCCATCGTTTATTACCTCAAGCTCCTATTGGTCGTTCACCTATTATTTTTTCAGATTTTAGTCGTTCAAGAACTTGTTTACTCATTCCCAGTTCACCACCAAGTACTTCTTGGTTATGTTCTCCAAGTACTGGCGATGGTGAACGCATCCACGGCTTTGACCCTTGCGACGCAAAGCGAAAGGGAATCATGGGGAGTGGGTGAGAGCCGGTGATGCTGTGAGTCTCAGTTTCTAGAAAATTACGGGCGAGAAGTTGAGGATTTTTGCTTATGTCGCGAGCGTCAATGACTTCTGCCGCGGGTATTCCTAAAGAAGATAATAAGCATGCGGTTTCGTGAGCGTTGCGAAGAGAGCACCACTTAGTCAATTCTTCATCAATCAGCGAATGGTGTTTGTGGCGACCATCGCTAGTCTTTAACGCAAGGTCGGTAGCCCACTCTGGGCGTCCTAAGGCTTCTACCAGTGCAGTCCACTGGGAGTCGGTGTCGATCGAAATTGCTAACCACTCCTCGTAGCCTTCGGCCGGATAAATACTTTGCGGCACCGCGGTGAGGCTGGCGTTACCTCGCCGCACCGGAAGAATCCCACTAGCTTCGTATTCCACTATTTGTTCCGCCGCCGCGTTAAGCGCGGTCTCGATAAGCGTCGTTTCAATTAAATGGCCGCGGCCGGTGTCGGCTCGATCCACCAGCGCAATCATGGTGGCAAAAACTGCGTGCATGGCTGCAAACGGATCGCACGCCCCTCGAGGTAAAAGTGGTGGCCCGTCTGGCCAACCGGTGACCCAAGCCATTCCTATGATCGACTCCATTGTTTGCGCGAAACCAGTGCGATTTCTCCACGGTCCGGATAGTCCGTAAGCCGGAAGACGCACCATAATCACTTTAGGGTTTCTTTTAGCTAACGCTTCGTAGTCAAGATCAAACTGCTCCATTACCCGAGGGGAAAAGTTTTCTAAAACTACGTCCGCCGTTTCTACCAAGTTAAGAAAAATCTCACGACCTTCAAGGTTGGTCAGGTCAACGGTAATGCCCCGTTTAGTGTTGTTAACTCCGTGGAATAGCGGTCCCCATTCCCACCACTGGTCGGTGCTGGGAGGTTTAGTGGAGGTATAGCGCATAGAGTCAGGACGAGTAACCGACTCTATTTTTATTACGTCTGCCCCTAAGCAGGCCAACATGTGAGTAGCTGCTGGTCCGGCCCACCATGCGGTGCAATCAAGAATGCGTACACCCGATAACGGGAGTTCGCCGCTCCCTACTGGTTGATGTTCCACTTGTCTTTCGAGCCAATCGGGTATTTCTTGACCATCAGGAATTATTACTGGCTTAGTGAACAAACGAGCGTCCATCTCCGATATTTTGTAGGGAACTCTCGGCTGAACGAACCGCCCACCAGGATTATCAACGAAGGTTCCTACTTCTTGAAAGTGATCGAAACTAGTGACAGTAGAACCGTTTCCCACTGGACCACTAGGTATCCTTAGGAGTTCGGCTCTTTCGAGCAATTCAGCAGTGGTGTATTGCTTGGTAAAACTTTGAATCATTTCTACAACTTCGTCTCTTCGCTTAAAGCGGCCCATGGCATTGCTCAATTCAGTGTCGTCAATGAGGTCAGGGCGCTCAATAAAAATCAGGAAATCAGAAAACTGCTGTGCGCTATTAGTAGTGAAAGCCGCAAAGCCGTCTGAACTTGGTTCCGCTGCGGGTATTTCTACTGTTCGGGTTGGTCGCCGCAACTTAGGCCAGTCCATAAACTCAGCAAATACTGAAGTGTAAGTATTCATAGTTAGAGCCATGGCATCAAAAATTGCTAGGTCAATAATCTCACCTCGCCCAGTCCTTGCTGAGCGCATCCACGCGGCCATAACTGCTACTGCGCAATAACTCCCGGCTACCCATTCACCTATTCGCCCGCCCGCGGCTACTGGTGGTCGGTCGGGCACGCCGCGTGATCCCGTAGAACCACACCAGGCTTGCAGAGTGAATTCGTTGGCGGCAAAGTCAGACCACGGGCCGGTTAATCCAAACGGAGTGATAGACGCAAACACAATTTTAGGGTTCTTGTTGGTTAAAGACTCAATATCAAGAGTTATCGGGTGAGAGTCGTCTAGCACTATGTCGGCTGAGGCGCACAGGGCGAGAACGTCGCGGGCTGACGCACGCGCTCGGGTTTGCGAAGTATTGAGAAACTCGAATAATGCCCCTGACCCTTCTTGGGCTAGAGGGTCTCCGGAATCAGACTCAAGCGTGACTATTTGGGCGCCGGCATCGGCCAATAATTTGGCGCAGTAAGCCCCCGCTATTCCTGAGGTGAGGTTCACGACGCGTAGATCGCTAAGCAACTCAATCCCTTCCTGTCGATTAGTGGCTATATTCTGCTCGGTTCGCCGAACGCTGGTAAGCCCGTACCCTACCGGCGTACCGCCGGTAGGATCGGTGGTTATGGCTGGCCCTATTCGTATTGGCATTCTGGGGGCGGCTCGGATCGCTCCGACAGCACTAATCAAGCCCGCTCGACGAGTCGCGGGCGTAGAAGTGGTCGCGATCGCGGCCCGAGACCGTTCTCGAGCTGAGAGTTTCGCCCAAAAACATTCCATCGCCACCGTTCACGATTCTTATGAAGCCCTGCTGGCCGACGGAGATATTGATGCCGTTTACAACCCGCTACCCAATGGGCTTCATGGCCGCTGGAATCTGGCTGCCATTCAAGCCGGCAAGCACGTTCTGAGCGAGAAGCCGTTCGCCGCTAATGCCGAGGAGGCCAAACTTGTGGCCCTAGCGGCCACCAGCTCTTCGGTGGTAGTTATGGAGGCATTTCATTACCGTTATCACCCTTATATAGAACGAGTGCTGGAAATAATTTCTTCGGGTGAATTAGGAACAATACGCCGCATCGAAACCAAGATGTGTATTCCTCTACCCATGCGCAACGACATTCGCTACGACATAAATCTGGCTGGGGGAGCGCTAATGGATGTCGGCTGTTATGCCATTCATCAGGCCCGTACTTTGGCGAGGTCTGAGCCCGAAGTTTTGTCGGCCAAAGCCAAGTGCGCGCGCCCAGAGATCGACCGTTGGGCGAAAGCCGAGTTGCGCTGGGCAGACGGGCTCTCGGGTTCTATTGAGTGTGCACTTTGGTCAGGAAAACTTCTTAGCTTGGTCTCCAAAGTGACTGGCGAACACGGCGAGCTAAAGGCAATCAACCTCACTACTCCACAAATGTTTCATCGCCTTTCTGTGCGGGCCCAAAATCCAAAAAATGGCAATACTTCAAAACGCAAAGAAAAAGTGTCCGGCGAAACAACCTATTGGTATCAGTTGCAAGCATTCGCCACCGCAGTGAGTCAAGGTGGGCCAGTGTTGACCCCACCCAGTGATTCAGTCGCCAATATGGAAGTAATTGATGCGGTTTATAAAGCGGCTGGGCTTTCTTGTCGTTGGCCTACGCCCAAGTAGCGACTGAGCTTAGTTAGCTAGCCCTAGGGTTAATTTCGTGACAAATCCAACTCCAGAAAATCGCTTTGCTCAATGGCTCCAAGAAGGCAAACGCTCCGAGGGTGAACCAATTCCTGCGGCCACGGTGATATTGGTGCGTGAGCGATTCGTAAATAATGAATTAGCGGGAATAGAAACATTGATGCTGCGGAAAAATTCGAAGTTGGCTTTTGGAGGAATGTGGGTATTCCCTGGTGGCCGGATAGATGATGAAGATCGAGAAGGAGCGGACACAGTTGTAGAAGCAGCCCGACAGGCGGCCACTCGGGAAGCCTACGAAGAGGCTGGACTTAAGGTTGACCCGGCGTCATTACAATGGATTTCGCACTGGCTACCTCCTTCGGTGACTCCTAAGCGATTCGCGACTTGGTTCTTCGTTGCTCCTGCGCCCAAAGGCTCGGTCAAAATAGATGACGGAGAAATACACGAATCGGAGTGGATGAGTCCGGTTGAAGCACTTGCCCGCCGAGATGAGAAAATTCTCGAGTTGGCCCCACCGACATGGATGACTTTGCATTATTTGGCGCAATTCTCTGATTTATCCGAGTTAATGCGTGACGCTGAGAACCAACCTCCTACTTTCTACGAGACTCGCATCGCCAAGGGTGCCCAAGGTATAGCGGCTATGTGGGCGGGAGACGCAGGCTATGAACGTGAGGAAATAGATACTCCCGGCGCGCGGCACCGGCTTTGGTTAGCCGATGACGTTTGGACGATCGAAAGATCTGTCTAGGAGCCTCTAAAGAACCGGGAGTTTGTCAGCTACTCGACCAAGGGAACGATGCTCAATCGGGCCTCGCTGGGCAACGTACGCTTCGCGTTGACGAGTAGTGCGGTGCACGGGGTCTTTATCGAATTCGGTAATTACATGCTTACCGAACGTTTCGACTGCTTCGATGGCGATGTCGATGGGCATGGTCGACGAAAGCATTCCGAAGCAAACCTGATCTGCGCCTGCGTCTTCGTACGCTTTGACCGATTTAGATACTTCATCGGGAGCACCCACCATGATCAACTTGGCTTCGATGCTGGCCTCAATAGTTTTGGGGGTCGGGTCAGGAATAATAAAAGGCCACTCGGGCAGACCTTCTGGGCTAGGGAAGGTGTCGAGATAATGAAACACCAGAGTGTTTTGGTAACCCGAAGTCATATTGCACGCAATATCACGAGCCTTTTGGCCATCTTCAAGGCAAAGCATCTGTGAAGTAACCATGATGTTGTCATTGATGTAGTCGCCTACAGGTTCGGCGTGTTCAATGTTCTTCTTGTAGATTTCAATTAGTGGCTTGAGCGTTTCGGGCGAACCAGTGGTAAAGCACAAAACCCCTAGTCCCATCCGAGCGGCTTTTTCGAAAGTCCCAGGGTTACCTGCGGCAACCCACATTGGCGGGTGAGGATCGGAGTAAGGCTTAGGTAAAACATTGCGTGGGGGCATAGAGAAATACTCGCCGTCGAAACTGTAATCATTTGTGGCCCACATTTTTTTGAATTCGGGGACTACTTCATCAAACATTTTTTTAGTGTCGTCGGGATTAGTAATGCCAAACCCGCGCTGCTCGGTAGTTGAAGATCCTCGTCCCATACCGAATTCGAACCGACCATTAGACAAGTGGTCAAGCATGGCGACCTTTTCTGCCACTTTGGCGGGGTGTGAAACTGGGGGAGTTATATTAAAAATTCCGCTCCCTAAATGGATGCGATCGGTTACTCCGGCTAGATAGCCTAAGAAAGCTTCACTCGACGAAAGGTGAGAGTATTCAGTAAGGAAATGGTGTTCGGTCGCCCAGGTGTACTTGAATCCCGAGCGGTCACCGGCGATGGTCCACGCGATTTCGTTCTTGAGTCGCTGCGCCTCAACTGACCACTGATCATCAACTGATTCGTAGGCTTGGTGTGGTGTGTAAAGGCTGTTGAAGAGCGAGAATTCCATGGCACCCCCATTGTTGGTGGAGTCAGACGGGTCTGACTTCTTTGCTATTGGGCACGGTACCGGATTTAAAACAAAAATGCAACACGTTCTATTTATTTGATAAAGTCGTTGCTGACACTATCTTTTAAGGACTTTGGCGAGGGGGCGAGGCGGCCCGTCGAGCCTTGATCCACCCCTTGATCATGAGGCCGAATTCGGTGGGGTTGTACATATCTTCCTCGTAGGAAAATTGCCCGTTGCCGGCGTAGTGCAACAAAGTCCAGTTGTATTCCCGATGGTCCGATCCATCGCCGGGATCGTCCATGACGTTGTCGACTTGGCACATAATCCACCCCTTGTCTTCATCAATCATGGTCCAAGCGATAGGGAATGAGCTCATATCTTTATTGATCGATTCGGCCATGGTGGTGTTGATCCAATCGAGAACTTGAGCTCGACCGTGCATTCGACCGTAGTGGTGTTCGTAATATTCGACGTCTTCAGTGAAGCACTCTGACCATGCCCGCCAATCTCCAGTTACTCCTGCCTCGGCGGCGGTGGCCTGAAATTTGGCGAACGCATCCTCTATCTCTGCTCGGCTGTACTTTCCCATGCTCGCCTCCGCCTCATCGTTGGGTGCGTCTAAATCCGGTTTAGACGTAAATGCGTTCTAGCATTTACATTAGAACTCGTCTAGAGCCAAGGGGGCCACTAAGTGTTCATGGGAGTTTGTCAGTGAAAGTCTCGCTTGGTTTGCCCACACACCGGCTCGATCGATTTAGCGAACTCGCTAACGCCGAGGCCATCAGTGAGATTTCGGTTGCGGCCCAGGAATCAAAGTTCGACGCAGTTTTCGTAACCGAGCATCCGTTTCCTTCCGATGACTGGCTTGCTAAGGGTGGGCATCACGCTCTGGATCCGTTTGTAGCGTTGGCGTTTGCTGCGGCCACGACAACTTCTATTCGGCTCGAAACAAATTTATGCATCGCCGCTTATCGCAATCCATTCTTATTAGCTAAGTCGGTGGCCACTCTCGATGCCCTTTCAGGAGGACGCGTCATTTTAGGTTTAGGCGCGGGTTACATGGATGGAGAGTTCGCTGCTCTTGGTGCCGACTTCGCTAACCGAAACGAAATTACCGATGAAGCAATTAAGGCAATGCGTCGGGCTTGGCAAGGTGAGAGCGTAACTATGACTGGGCTGAATTTTGTTGCTGCGGGCAATACGATGTTGCCAAAACCAGCAACTCTTGGGGGCCCACCTATTTGGATTGGTGGCAATGCCACCAAGGCAATGCGTCGAGCAGTCGAATTGGCCGACGGCTGGGTACCGATGCCTAACTCTGCCCGTACGGTTTCTCGATTGCGCACACCAGCTCTAGAAACACTTGATGATTTGCATACACGTATTCAAAAAATTCACGCTTTAGCCGTTAAACACGGTCGGACCGACCCACTAGAAATTGTTTTTATGCCGCTGGGTCTTGACATGTTCACCAACGCACCCGTAGTGGCTGAAGACGTGATCACGAGTATTCGCAGCCTGGCCGAAGTGGGGGTGACCTATATAACTACCAGCATTCCTGGCGATACTCGTTCTGAGTTTCTAAGCAACGTCGAGATTTTCCGCGACGAAGTACTTCCCGCGATTAACGATTTAGCCTAAATCTAAAAGTTTGTTAACCCCGAGTCTCGGCCGTGATCTCTTCAAACACCATGGTTTGAACCATAGGGTCGAGTTGTAATAAATCAGTATTGATCGTGATGTTTCCGTTGGCGAATCCTTGCTGCTGGACTCGAGCTAAGTCTTCCCAATTTTCGACTTCAACTTCATAGAGCGCGAGGTAATTTCGTCCCCCCGCGTCATCACCCGGCATAATTTGAGCGTTGGCAAGTTTGAATCGCCGGGCCGAAATTACTCCGGGCAAGGCCAAGACTTCCTTCATGTGAACGTTGTCGTACCACTCGTTGTACTCTTCGTGTACTTGATCGTTAGCGGCATTTGAAAAAGCCAGAAAAACTCCCTTAGCCATAATGCGTTCTCCTTTTACGGTTAGGCCCCATCCACTATTGCTGCCAGCGTTGTGGGTGATACTGGGTAGGGCATCGAAAGTCCAACTCTATCTACGTTTGTTCCGTAGCGCTTTTTGAGCAAGTCGCGAATCTCGTGCGGCTCACCTTGAACTACTAAAGCGTCTACCACCTCATCGGGGATAATCGCTCCAACCTCTGACCAGCGGCCGGCCTTGGTGAGTGCGTGAAGTTCGTTTTGAAGGTCTCCCCATCCGTGCGCGTCGAGGGTGACTCGGTAAGCCGGAGTAGAACCATAGAAACCCAACATCCCTCTCACCGCAGCTTGGGCCTGGACTTGCTCTTCTTCGGTGCTGCCGGTGCTGACAATCGGGGTGGCTGAGATCGTGAATTCTGTTCGTTCTCGACTCGAGTCTTTCAGTCCTTCTTCGACCATCGGCATTACGTGGTCGTGGACAAACAGACCCGAGTGAAAAGGATGGATCAAAAGCCCGTCGCCAACCTCGCTAGCCATTTTGGTCATACGCGGACCGAGGGCCGCCACCCAAATTGGCGGTGGCTGGTAAGGGTTGGGGCCGGGGTCGAAAAATGGGGTCATAAGCGTATGACGGTAGATCTCGCCGCGGTAGTTGAGTTGAGATTGGTTCTGCCACGCGGTCTGAATGGCTTTTATCGCTCCCACCATTTCGCGCATTCTTAGCACTGGGCGACCCCACGTCATCGAAAATCGGTTTTCTATGTGCGGGCGAATTTGTGAGCCGATTCCTAGAACAAATCTTCCCGCCGTCGTGCGTTGCAAGGTGTCAGCACTTTGAGCCAAATCCATTGGGCTACGGGCAAAAGCGACCGCGATATTGCTGAACAACAAAGTCTTGTTGGTGTGTTCTCCGGCTAGGACGAGCGGGAGGAACGGTTCGTGAGGGCCTTCGGCGGTGTAAAGGCCGTCAAATCCGAGCGCCTCAAGTTCTACCGCATTGGCGACCACGTTGGGCAAGTCGCTGCGTAAATAATGATCAAGCTGCACTAATTCTCCCAAAGAGTCCGGACAATGCGGGTCACCGAACGATAGCCTCCCAGTTAGTGACGTTAAGCGGTGCTGCATCGATAGTCGGAATTGCCGAAACTGATTATGTTCGGGGTTCAGATCGATTACCAATTGAGCTAATTCTCGAAGCATCTCGAGCGGCAATTAGTGACGCGGGGTTATCGGGGCCAAACGGAACCGGCATCGATGGGATTATGGCTCCCGCAGGGTTTACTACCGCCGAAGAACTGGCGGTGAACTTAGGAATAGAGGACTTACGCTATGCCGCCACGGTGATGATGGGGGGTGCCAGTCCAACTGCGGCTCTTGCCAGTGCGGCTATGGCCGTGACCGAAGGGCTGGCTACCGCAGTTTTGGTCCCAGTGGGCTGGAACGGGTATTCAATTTTTCGTCCTCGGTCTGGAGTTCGTCAGCCCCGGCACACTTTTTTGAATACGTCGGTGGCTGATACGGCCATTGACTATTACCGTCCTTTTGGTGCCCTAGCGGCGGCGCAGATGTACGCGTGGATCGCCATGCGTTATCGACAAATTTTTTCTGTTCCTCCAGAAGCCACCGGCATAGTGGCGCTTACTTGTCGAGCGCACGCGCAAAATAATGATCGAGCGGTCATGCGGGGCCGACCCATGACAATGGATGATTATTTGGAGTCTCGGTTAGTGTCGGAGCCGTTTCGCCTTTTTGATTGTTGTATAGAAACTGATGCCGCCGCAGCAGTAGTAATTACTTCTAGTGAACGAGCTCGTGATCTAAAACAACCAGTGGTCGAGATTCTTGGTGTTGCCGAAGGTCATCCTTATCCGGCTGACGATATACCTAATCGCACCGATCTTTTTCGCATCGGCCTTTCGTATGCCGCCCCCGCCGCTTTTTCTATGGCCGGGGTGTCGCCACAAGACCTTGATTTTTTGCAAATTTACGATTGCTTTACCGATGTAGTTTTACTTGAGATTGAAGCACTTGGACTTTGTGGTCCGGGCGAGGCTAAAGATTTTGTTAATTCAGACACTATTGGGCTGGGCGGCAAGCATCCACTAAATACTCACGGCGGATTACTCTCACAAGGCCATGCGTGGGGAATGAATCACGTCGTGGAAGCAGTACGGCAGTTGCGTCACGCCGGCGGGCCGGCTCAAGTTAAAGACGCCCAGCTGGGTGTTGTTACCGGCTGGGGTGATTTTGGCGACGGAAGCATCGCGGTACTGGGCAGAGGTCGATGACTTTCATGGAGCGACCCCGTCCTCAACTCGATGGACTTACGGGCGAATTTTACGCCTGGTGTGCACTTCGTGAACTACGGTTTCAGCGTTGTGCTGAGTGTCAGCAGTGGCGCCACCCTCCGCGGGTTAGTTGCGCGGCGTGTGGATCAAACGACTGGTCTTGGGAAAAATCTAGTGGCCGCGGACAGATTTTTACTTGGACGGTGGTGCACCAGGCTTTACATCCGGCATTCGCCGAATTAGTTCCCTACGCGGTTGTGGTAGTCGAAACCGAGGAAGGCGTTCGAATCGTTACTAATATCAAAGATATAAGTTCACTTCGACTCGGACTTTCTGTGACCGTTGATTATGAAACTGAATCAAACAGCCCTGGCGAACCTGTTTTGGTCTTACCGATTTTTAAGTCTTTAGTTTAAGTTCAAAGACTTCTACCAGAGTTGATCGGTGTAAGTGTCCGTTCCGGGTACCGTCGCTAGAAACGGTGAGGCAAAAACTATCTTTCCAAGACCGGCCTCAGAAAACGCATCTCCAAGATTCGCGAATTTAGAATCCCAAGTGGCGAGTGGATCGCGGTCAAGAAACCCAACAATCAAGACTCGATTGGCCGCCTGAGTGTCAGGCACATCGGCCGGCCGATCACCTCGTAACGGTAAAGGTGTTCCCACTAAAGCGACATCGGCGGGACAGGGTAAATTGTTTAACCATTCCAAAGCCGCACCTACGCTTATTTTGTCGGCGAGTTCGCCTATGAGAACACCGATGCCGGGGTAGTGGCGATCAAGAGCCAATTCAGCCGGCATCGAACTTCCCGGAGCGTTAACTTCGCCGGCCCATTGGTAAAGGGCGGTATGAATATGGTCACGCTCATTAAACATGCGGTCGTTGGCGTGGAGCCAGTTCACTTGTTCGACTCCCCACTCATTCCACTCGTCGTGACGATCGTCGAGTACCCAGTAGAGAGCTAGATACGAACCAGTTTTTAAGTCCGGAACAATAGGGGAGTCAGCTGGGTAGCGCCGTTCTTTGCAATCGCGAGTAGCGATGAATCGTCCACCGGCGAACTGCCATCTACCGATCATGCAACCGGCATAAAAGTGATCGCGTTCATACCATCGGTTGTAAGCAACTTCATGGCCCCGATGAGGTTCGACCATCGTAAATAATAGTGACCCCACTTTTATCGGACGCTCTGACCGCCCGATGTCAGCACTTTGGTAGCGTGATTCGCTCGAACTCATAGTCACGGCTTGGTCTCCTTGTCGATCTGGTAATGGGCGGCAAGATTTTTCTTGTCGATTTTTAGCATAGGAGTTAGTGGTAATTCGTCTAAAACCATGATGCGATCCGGTGCTTTGTAGTCGGCCAATCTATCCGTGCACCATTGTTGCACTTCAGCCAAAGAGATTTTGGCCCCTGCGGCTATGACTAAACAAGCCACGCCAATCTCCCCGAGTACGGGGTCGTCCACGCCAATAACTGCTACTCGGTTAATGGCGGGATGTTCAGTGAGTATTGCTTCTATTTCAACTGGGTAAACGTTGTAACCGCCGCGAATGTACATTTCTTTTTTCCGACCAACCAAGACCAGATTCCCGTCGGCACGGATGTACCCCAGATCTCCAGTGTGCAGCCAGCCTCCGGAATCAATAACGCTGCCCGTAAGTTCAGGATCTTTCCAATATCCGAGCATCATTGCCGGTGATCTACAGATAACTTCCCCAACTTCACCGGGGGGAGATTCACTGCCGGACTCATCGATAATCAAAAGGTCGACTTCCGGTGCTGGCTGACCAACGGTATTGGTTATTACTTCATCCGGATCAGAGGTATGAGTACTAGTAGTTACTCCAGCTTCAGTACTGGTGTAGCGAGTAATAAAAGGACATCCCAGCGACTCTCTGAGTCGACCAATCAAATCTGGAGAAATAGCTGCGGCCCCGATCCCCGCCACCCGCACATTAGAAAACTCAGTTTTTTCTAAATCTGGATGCTCTAACAAAAGTTGCCACTGAGTAGGAACTCCAGTCGCCATGGTGATTGATTCGTCACGGATAATTCTTAAAGTCTCTTTCGGTGACCAGGGCTCGGCGCCTAAAACTATCGTTGTGGCGTTAGCCAGCTCATCCCACATGCGGGTCATGTAGCCGACATGGGCAAAAGGGAGAACTACTAGCCGACGGTCTCCCGG
>SHUY01000039.1 GCA_009694435.1 Acidimicrobiia bacterium
CCCAACGCCGATCCTCGTAATCGCCAGGCCACATCTAGGCCACACGATGTCGAGAAACAGTGAAAAACGCTAAGTAGTGACACCTAGTTGAATCGTGTATCTATAAAGCTTTTCGCGCATTAGCCAATGTACGCAATAGTGGTGCATAGAACTCATAACCCGAAGGTCGTGGGTTCAAATCCCACCCCCGCCACCAATTTTCACTAACGTGTACAAAGGAATTTAGGCGAACATCAGAATGTCATGATGTGCAAACCAGGCTAGGTCTGCCTGATGACTGAACCACTGCGACAAGGTGAGGTGTTGTTCAGCATTGCCGAAGGTAGTACGCTGCAGCAATAGAGGCGAGTGAGTTAGTCGAAACCTAGAGAGGCGGGCTTCATGACGATCAACAAAGCACTAATCATAATGCTGGCGGTGATTGCTCTAGGGCTGTTCACGATTGCTGGTTCGGTCATCTACTTAGCCCAACAAATATCGGAAAAAACTCCCGCTCCTCCGACGCCAACCACTCAGGCCACCACCACCACCACCACCACCACCACCACCACCCGACCTTCGACGCCAACCACTCAGGCCCGCACTACCACCACCACCCGACCTTCGACGCCAGAATCCGTACCCGACAGACTCGACAGGTGAACCAAGACCAGAGCACGCGACAGACTTGGTTCCTCCAAGATCTTGCCTTTTATCTGCGTGGCGATTGATAGCTGAACCACGGTGATCCACTAGGGTTGGTATACTAAAAGTTAAAACAAAATCTCCTTTAGACCAGTGGGGAGGCAAGTAAAAATGAACAAGATTTCTCGGCTTTGGGCTCTCGTCATTACGATTTCTATCTTGGCTCTTGGCGCCGTAGTAGCCAATTCAAATTCCCCCTCGAGTGCCGAAGGGGGCTGCGCCGATAAGGCCTACGTAACCAACCAAAATGACGACAGCGTTTCAGTAATCAACACCGTTACTAACGCCGTGAGTGCAACCATTACCGTCGGCGACGTTCCCCGCGGGGTGGCCATTACCCCCGACGGCACTAAGGCCTACGTAGCTAACGGCAATGACGGCACCGTTAAGGTAATCAACACCGCCACCAACACGGTGAGTGCAACCATTACTGTCGGCCCCCAACCCCAAGGGGTGGCCATTACCCCCGACGGCGCTAAGGCCTACGTAGCTAACTACGATAGTCGAGATGTTTCAGTAATCAACACCGCCACTAATCTCGTAGTTGGTTCTCCCATTGCCGTCGGCAACAGTCCCCGCGGGGTGGCCATTACTCCCAACGGTGCATACGCCTACGTAACTAACGGCAATGACGGCACCGTTTCGGTAATCAACACCGCTACTAATCTCGTAGTTGGTTCTCCCATTCCCACAGTCGTTGATCCCGTTTTGGTGGCCATTACCCCCGACGGCGCTAAGGCCTACGTAACTAACTTCGGTTCCGCCAATGTTGCAGTGATCAACACCGCTACTAATCTCGTAGTTGGTTCTCCCATTGCCGTCGGCAACAGTCCCGCCGGGGTGGCCATTACCCCCGACGGCACTAAGGTCTACGTAGGTAACAACGGTTCCGCCAGTGTTTCAGTAATAGACACCGCCACTAACACCGTGGTTGGTTCCGCCATTCCTGTCGGCACTGCTCCCGCCGAGGTGGCCATTACCCCCGACGGCGCTAAGGCCTACGTAACTAACTTCGGTTCCGACAGCGTTTCAGTAATCAACACCGTTACTAACACAGTGAGTGCAACCATTACCGTCGGCGACGCTCCCCTCGACGTGGCCATCTGCCCCGCGGCGGTCATTCCTCCTACTACACCTACTGACGTGCTTAAGTTCACGGGTTAAACCCCAAGTCCGACGCGTCTAGGTCAGTAAAGGCTCTATGCTCCAAACGAACCAACCATTAGAAAGTAGACCCAGCATGACTAGACCGCTCTTAGTCGATCCTGAGGATCGTTCTCAACCGATGCAGGTCGCGGGGTTTGAGATCACCACGCTCGCCTCAACCGAGCAAACTGGTAACTACGAGGTCTTCCATCAAGTCGGTCCCGCGGGCAAGGGGCCGGGCCCACACTTCCACGACTGGGACGAGTCGTTCTTCGTCGTGTCGGGCACCGTCGAGTGTGGTATCGACGGCAACGATACGGTGGCCGGTCCGGGCACATTTATTCACGCGCCCGCAGGCTCGACTCATTGGTTTCGGTTTGGCCCTGACGGGGGAGAGATGCTCACTATGACCTCGCAGGGCAACGCGTCAAAAATGTTTGCTGCATTCCATGAAGCTGAGTCTTGGGACAACCCTGACCGCAGTGCATTCGTTGAACTGGCGGCCTCCTACGGACAGACTGTAGGGCTTTAAGTCAAACGCACTTGAAGTGTTTCGAGATACGTTTGCTTCTCGACCCGCAAAACAATCCCTGTTAGCCCGTAGTTGTAACTGACTCCACCCAATCCCATAGCGCGCGCCGGCGTTCGGGGGTATCAGATCTTTTAGTGCGATTAAGCCTATGAATTGGCCGGATTCTTCGGTCTAACCAAAATTTTCCGGAAGTGGCTATGGCCCGATCATCGTCCGCGGCCAACCAGATCATGGTGTCGGCCCCCGCTTCAGGTGAGCGCAGCAACGGTCCGACAATTTTTTTAAAAGTGGGAAGTGCCTCAGCCACTCCGGGGGTGTCCGACCAACCCGGATGGAGCGCCTGAAACACCACCTTTCGGTCGACTATTTTTTCCGCCCACATTTCGTTGAGGGTAACTTGGGCTCGTTTGGCCAAAGCGTATTGACGAGTTCCGTTGTAGTTGGCGGGCGTCATAGGCAGTGATTCAACCTCAAGTTCTGCTCCGTACATGCCACCGGAAGACATCGTGATTACTCGTGCCTTAGCCGATTCTTGTAAGCGATCTAGGAGTAGGGAAGTAAGAAGAAAGGGACCAACAACTTGTGCCATTACGGTCAACTCAACTCCGTTGGGTGCTGTTTGTCGAATAGCCGAAAGGGAACCCGCATTATGAATTAGTACATCAAGCTGGTTGTACTCACTCAAGATTTTGTTGGCTGCGTTATTCACCGAGTCAAGATCACCCATGTCGACAATCAAAGAGAAAATATTCGATTGTTTAGTCTCATGGCGCAAATCGTTCACTACTTGCTCGGTTTTAGTTGGGTTACGTCCCATAACTATCACCGAAGCTCCCATACGGGCTAACTGCTTGGCTGCCGCCCGTCCGAGACCCGAAGTTGCCCCCGTAATTGCGACGGTGCGTCCATCGAGTTGGTAATCATCAAGACTGCGCCAATGTTCAAGTCGGCTCCGTAAATCGAAGCCAACCCGAGTAAAACTAGGAAATATTGGCAGTTCTAAAGTGGAGTCAACGATGTCCGAAAAATTCATTTGCGTTACCTTTCCGACGGCCAATTTACGCTTTAGTGCCTTCCAGCACTCGCACGAGGCCTTCGGCTGCCCGGTCACCAATACCGCGAAACATCAGAGCCAACACCGGTGTGCCTATTCGTAACAATCCTTTTAACGATAAGTCGGCCGAGTAAGTGACTCGGCTACCTCCGTTGGCATCTGGTCGCACAGTAACGATATCGAGTGATATCAATTTGTTGGTCTCGGCTCGCACTTCAATTCGATTCGGCGAATCAATGGCAATGGTTTCGTAGCGCAGAGTTTGTTCTCCTCCTACGCTCTTTACCGTTACTTCGTAAGCCGCGCCCAACCCCGGAGCCTCACCGGAAACTCGCTTGGCTTTTGTCACTCCAGGATCCCAGTCGGCAAAATGCTCAAGATCCATCATGTAGGAAAATGCTTTTTCCGCTGTCCACGGTGACAAAACTGTGACTTCATAATGTGCCATTAGTGCTCCCTCTACTTCGCTTAAATGACAGCCGCTGCTTGAGCGACCAGATCATATTGAGAACCTTCCATTATTACTCGGCTAGCCCACGGCAATTAATAACAATCCACCGAGGGCGAGTATGAGCCCACCGGCTCGTATTTTACCGATCGGTTCGTGCAGTAGCGCTGCGGCACCTAACACTACGAAAGCGGGGGATAGGGCTGCGATGGGGGAAACTATGCTGAGGAAGTCTTGACGAATGGCGATGACAAATACTGCCAGCGCAACGGCTTCAATTAGCCCTGACAACAGTGCTGGTCCGAGATTAGGCCGTGACGCGATAACTCGTTTTCCGGCCGCTAGCGCAATCAGCACCGCAGCTAAACAAAATACGCTGCGGGCAATCAATACTGGCCAAATACCGTTGCTGGAACCTGCTTCTGCGTAAGCCACACCACTAAATCCAAACGCCAGTCCAGCGCCGATGGCAATGGTCAACTCAATCTTGAGTGCCGGTCTCTCGGCTATTGCGATTTCGGTTTGTGCGTCAGGCGCGGCGTGGGACTGACTAATAATGACGGCGGCGACAACGGTAATCACGATACCGATTAGTGCGATTATTGAGGGCTGTTCGCCGCGCGCTAATCCCCAAAGTATCTGCGCCAGCGTGGCAACAACTGCGGTAATGGGTGCAACCACGCTAAAGCGGCCAATGGCGTACCCCCGAAACAACAGACTGAGCCCGATTACTCCACCAATGCCTGCGCCAGCAGCTATTAACCACTCACGGGCGGTTGGCGCATTGATATGACTAGTGTTGGTTTCAATAATTACGACTAAAGCAAGAACGATCGGGCCAATGACGCTAGTAGTAGCGACCACAGTGATTGATGGAATTCTTCGCGAGATAACTCCACCAATAAAGTCAGAAGTGCCGTAGCCGACCGCAACTAATAAACCAAGGATGATTCCCACTTAAGTATCGCGTTCGATTACAAATAACCGTCGTGGAGCAAGTTATTAGTAGCAAACCAGCCTGGCACCGCAGGAATAAAACTGCACACCAGTTGATCCATCAGTACCGCTGCTACAGCGATGTCGGTAGGCACTCCGCATAAACCCAGCGCACCAGTTAAACCCAGCGCTGATACCGCCGTTCCACCACCGGGGATAGGAACCAGTGAAGCGATTGTGCCGATGAATATGTTTATTGATAGCAAGGTCCAAAAGTTAAGACTCCCGCCCATAGCCGACAAACAGGCTGACAAGACAAAGGCGTACATGATCGCGTTGAGCATGTTGCCACCGAATAGGTAAAACAGGCGACGGGGCGAACTCAGCGCCTCTCGCATAGTGGTAATAGCATTTTTGATGGGAGGCAAGACATGTTGGCGAAATCGGGGGATCCCGAAAATAAATGCTGACAGCACTAAAGACCCAAATATGATTATCAAAATAATCGGAATGAAACTATCAACCGAAATATCTCCGGTAACTATCGATGTGGGCGAGAGAATTGTGGCCACGATAAGTAATATGGTGCAAGCAAAAATGTTACCTACATTGGCTAGCAACCCGCCCGAGGCTACCGCCGAGGCTAAATCAATTCCTTGTTTTTGTAAGAAACGGATCTGGGCGGCCATTCCCCCAACGGCGGGAACCGCCAGATTAGAAAACGACATTGAGAGTTGTAATTCCGCCGTGCGCACTAGTGGGAGTGAAATAGGAACGGTACCCATTAGTGAAATTGCGGTAGCAAAATTAGTAAGAAACGAAACAATCAGAGCAATACTTAACCACGCCCAACTCGCCGACTTTACGGTTTGCCAAAATTCTTCGGGGTCACTTATTTGACTCATCAGAGCAAACACTGCGATCAAAGTTCCTACCGCCATCAGTATTTGCGTAAGGTTGAAACGGTAAAGCTGCTGGAGAGGCGGCTCTTCGGTTCCGGTCGCGGCCGCGGCGTCGATACGCAGAGTCGATAGGTAGTCCTTGAAGTCCGCTCGCGGCTTGCGCTTCCGTGGCCGCATTTCCGAACTAAACACGGCGGGCTGCAGTAGTGGTAGGGCGGCAACAACCACAGCAGTACCGATGCCGCGCCGAGCGCAAGCGATTGCTCTTTTCCCACCCACTATTTGTGCGGTACTGGCGAGCAGTTCGGCTACATCGACCGAACGCGATTGCTCAGTTGAAGAAGTAGTGGCGTCAGAAAAATCGACGATGGTCGGCCCCGAAGGTCCCAAAACTATGTGGTTAGCGTTGAGGTGACCATGAGAAATTCGACCCGCGTGCATACGCTTTACCTCTCGCCACATTTCGGCAAGAAGGGGAGAGGTGATGTCTTTAACCGGCGCGTCTGCTAGTCGAGGGCCAGAAACAGGGCGTTCGGCCAATAAAGCAGTCCCCGGGCCGGCCATACCGGCAACAACAACTTCGGGGGCTCGAATCCCGGATTGTTGAGCGAGAAGAATGACGTAAGCCTCGTGCTCGACATCTTGTAAACGAGTGAAATAAAGATTACTCCCCCCTCGCTTATACAGAAATGTTTGCCAAAATTTATTTATTACCTGAGCGTCGGCCTCGTCTCGGCCCAAGATTCGTAGGCTAAGAGCCCCTTTGGAGTCGGTGGCCGTCATGGCGGTTCCTTCTGAGCGCTGCTGGGTTTGCAGTTGAACATTGGTGGCCACAACATTGAGGTCGGCCAGCGCGGCCGTAACTTGTTCTTGTGTCGGTCGACCAGATGGTGATCCAAAAATCAAGTGGATAGCCGCCGCAGTACCCCAACCAATGAAAACTGCGGCTATTAATCCGTTAGGAAGGGTTGATCCTAAGTACAGAGCGGCAAAAGCCATCACTACTATCAGTATTTTCCCCAAGCGGCGCGTGGGGCGAGTTAGATAGGGAGACGCGGCCGAGACGACGGCGACAACTACCGCTAAGGGGACATAAGGAAACGACGGAGTGCTGTCTCCAATCCTGATTACGGCATCAAGACTTTTGGTGATCGAACTACCTTCATCGATCATTACCCCGATTAGCCGACCAATCACCCACGCGAACACTCCGGCAAGTGCGAGGTCGCGTGCTAATCGCCAGCGGCGCGCCAGTATCGCTGCTCCGGCAATAATTGCTAACGCCCAGAGCGTGCCGAGGCTAAAGAGAAGAACAAAAAATGACTCTAAATCATTGGGTAGTCCGTTTACAGTTTTAAATAAGTTTTCGCTAAAGTCGCTGATTGAGTCGATATTTTGATCCAGATAAAAAACAACGACAATAGATAAAATAAGTCGGAGATAATCACGGGTGAGTCGCCGATAGGGCTTTTCGGCCGCGGGGCCAAAAGTCCCGATTCTCCAGCGGCTTAGCCACAAAGGTTTCGTTTCGGTTTTCCCCGTCATTATTATTGACAATAGTTTGTCTCGCTCTGACCGGTTGACCAACGATTAGGCTGCTTTTAGACGACCCCCAACGAACGGGAAACTGATGGAATTCGACCCTTTTTCTGAGACATTTTTTAACGATCCCTACGATATTTACCGGTGGCTACGCAACGAAGCCCCGGTGTATCTCAACGAAAACTACGGCTTTTGGGCGCTTTCGCGCTTTGACGATGTAGTCAATGCCCACCGGAACTGGAAGACCTTCAGCAGCGCTCATGGTCTCACCATTGACCAGTTAACTAACCCTAATTCTGGAGTGGGCGCAACGATGATCATCACCATGGATCCGCCCGAGCACGACCATATGCGCAAGTTGGTAAGTCGGGTGTTTACCCCTCGAGCGATGACGGAACTAGAGCCGATGATTAGAGAAGTGATAGTTAGTAATTTAAGTGCCTTTGACGGAGAAAAAAACTTTGATGCGGTAGCCGATTTTTCCGCCCCGTTCCCCGTAGAAATTATTTCGATCATGCTTGGGGTGCCAAAAGAAGATCGGCAACAGATCCGCCACTGGACTGACGCCATGCTCACGCGCGATTTGGGTGATGGGAGAGTTAGTCACGCCAATGCGGAAGCGAGCCTTTTCTTGGTGGGTTATTTTCTTGAACTAATTGCCGACAAGCGGGCTAATCCCCAAGACGACATGCTTTCTCGGTTAACTGAGGTAGAAGTCGCTGATGACGACGGCTCGACCCGCCGACTTACTGATGATGATATTGCTGGCTTTGCCACTTTGCTGGCAGCTGCTGGTAGTGAAACGGTAACGAAATTAATTGGTAACGCGGTTGTTCTATTTGCTCGTAACCCCAACGAGTGGATAAAAGTTCTTGATAATCCTCTTCGCAGTGCTGACGCGGTAGAAGAAGTGTTGCGCTACTGGGCGCCGTCGCAATATCAGGGTCGTTTTAGCCACCGAGATTCACAGTTTCACGGCGTGACTATTCCTGCCGGTGAGCCAGTACTGCTTTTGACCGGAGCGGCTAATCGTGATGAGCGGGAATATGAAGACCCCGATCGGTTTGACATTGACCGACCCCAAGGGTTGCGAGTTGGCTTGGGGCACGGTATCCATTCGTGCTTGGGGGCCGCGTTGGCTCGCAGCGAAAGCCGGATCGCTTTCGAAGAATTACGAGATCGCTGGCCGAGTTACCAAGTTGATGAGAGCGGGCTCAAACGAGTGCAGATGTCCAATGTCGCGGGTTATAGCAATGTTCCCATTGAGCGGGTTTAAAACGAAACGAAGTCTCTGTTTTCGGAACTGATTGTAAAATCTCCGCCAGTCCAGTGGTTGGCTACTCGGGTAATTATTTGCTTACTTAAGAAATCTATTGTTGCTGGTACGCCTTCGGCGGCCATTGAAGTCACGGATTTGTTGGTTAATCCGCACGGAACAATAGCAGAAAAGTTTTTTAAGTCGGGGCTCACATTAAGGGCAAACCCGTGCATTGAGCGCCCGCGAGCAACGCGCACACCCACTGCGGCAATCTTGCGCTCATCAATCCATACTCCCGGAAATCCTGGCAATCGTTTGGCATCGTCTAACCCAGATGCGACCAAAGTGTCAATGACGATTTGCTCAAGGGTATACACGTGATTTGCTATTGCCTCTTTCCGAATTTCCACATCAACAATCACATAAGCCACTAGTTGGCCGGGACCGTGGTAAGTGATGTCGCCCCCACGATTAGTATTTATTATCGGGATATCGAGAGTTTTAGGGTCCACTAAAATATTTTCCGGTCGTATTCGTACCCCTTGGGTGTAAACCGAAGGGTGCTCAAGCAATAGCAGCCAAGGTTCTCCGCTTCGCGTCCAAAGTTGCTCTTGTATTTTGTGGGCGGCTTCGTATTCGATCAGCCCAAGTTGTTTAACTTGTAGTGGAGTGGTCAAAACTTCCAGCCTGCGGCTTTGCGTTCGGCGCAAGTCGGACAAATCGGAAACCGAGACGGGTCTCGGCTGGGAACCCATTTTTTGCCGCAAAGCGCGATGATGGCTTCGCCGGTAATGAGCGCACGAGTTATGTCCGCTTTTTTACAGTAATGAGCAAAGCGATCATGGTCGCCCTGATTGGTGTCGACATCTTCGACTGTCTCAGTGGGCGAAATGGTGGTAGCCGAGATAGTTATCACGACCGCAGTCTAGAGAGCCGCAGCCCCTAAAGGCTAAGGGGGAGGCGAGACCCTAGCGACGCTCGGGTGTGTGAAAATCATGGAGTGATAACAAAACTTATTGGTGTCTACGACGCCGACGGAACTTGGTGGGGAGAAGTCTCCTACTGGGTGGGGTCGCTATTTGGTCAGGCCCACTGTTCGTTGTGCGAAATCACTCACAGCCGGTGGCGTCGCCGAGCCGACTGGGAGGAGTGTCGTTTGGGTTTGCCAGTGGAGTTCGCAACTCGTCACCGAGATGAAGTAACTGATGTGATTATCAATCTTCCGGATGTAAAATTTCCGTGCGTTATCGCCCAAACCGCCAACTCGTCGATGGTCTTGTTGAGCCCCGAAGAAATCGCCTCGTGTTCCGGTAGTGCTTCGGCGCTGGTGGCCAAGATCGAGCGAGCGGTCCAAGAAAAAGGGATGAGTTGGTCGTCCACTCCCTAACCTGAATCCCGCTAAAGTCTCGCCTATGAAAGCATTGGTCTACGGAGTTCGTCCTGATAAAAGCACGGTCCCTTTGCGCGCGTCAAGCGAAGTTGAAGAGCATCCGCTTTTAGGGGGGCTTGACCACACACCAATGTCGCTTGACGAGGTACCTGATCCCGAATTTTTGTTACCCGATTGGGTGGTAACTCGCCCTTTACTCGTCGGTATTTGTGGCTCGGACTCCAAACAAGTTTTTAGTGACTGGGGTGAAGTGCAGTTGCCCGACAACCCCATGAAGGCTTTCTTTTCTCTTCCTCAGGTAATGGGACACGAGGTGGTGGCCGAGGTGGTGTCGCTAGGTCCCGAAGCAGAAGGGCTTGATGTCGGCGATCGAGTGGTTTTGAACCCGTGGCTGTCGTGCGGACCGCGGGGGGTGGCTAAGTTTTGCCCCGCGTGCGAGATTGGTGACTATTCGTTGTGCTGGAACTTTGGCGTGGGCCCTATTGCGCCTGGTATCCATACCGGGACTTCGCGCGACGCTACTGGTGGCTACGCCGAGTTAATGCCCGCCCACGATTCGATGCTGTTCAAAGTGCCGGACGAAATTCCTGACGAGATGGCGGTATTCGCCGATCCTTTTGCGGTGAGTTTGCACGCGGTTACCCGTAACCCGCCACCACCGAACGGGAAGGTGATGGTCTACGGCGCGGGCGCACTGGGGACTTGTGCCATTGCTATTTTGCGATCCCTATGGCCCGACGTTGAAGTTTTAGCCGTGGCTCGCTTTGCTGCTCAAGCTGACCTTGCTCGCAAACTCGGCGCTACGGTTATCGGCCATAGCCCGGCGGTGCAGGTGATCGAAGAAGCGGCGGCGTGGTCGGGCGGGGTGCTGCAGGCAAGCGACGGGCTGCCGATGGCTTTCCCAGGTCAGATCGATGTGGTCTACGACACGGTGGGAAAACGAGAAACTTTTGAGGTGGGCTCGCGAGTTGCTAAAGCACGCGGCACGCTGGTCAAGGCCGGAGTACACGGGCCCACACTGTGGGAAGACACTCCGCTTTACTTCAAGGAATTAAAAATGGTGGGGTCTAATGCTTTCGGATTTGAAGAACTCGACGGGGTGCGTAAGCACGGAATTGATCACTATCTCGATTTAGTGCGGGATAACCGGATTGATCTAACCGGAATGCTCACCCATCGTTTTCCGCTCGAAGATTGGCGTTCGGCCTTTGCGACTATCGCCACCCAAGACACCAGCGGGGCGATAAAGGTGGCGTTCGACTATCGCTAGACCCCGAGCATTTCTTCGTCGTCGATAACGGTTCGCTCGTCGGCCAACTTGCGGGCCAAAAATAGCCCCAGCACGCCCGCTCCTAAAGCTCCGATTCCGATAAAGCGAGCCCGCACGGGCAGTCGGCGGGTGGCGAGCAACGCCACGCCATCAGCAATGTCAACGATGGCGCCCATCCCTACCCATTCCGCGTCATGAGTTTTCTCTTTGATGCTGGTCACTGCACCCGCGCCCAAAGCCAGGTCGCGTGCTCCGAGCATTCGCCCTAGCGGTCCGACCCGCGGCCCAAACGCTCCGGGTGCAGCACCGGTCGCCAGTCGTGGAAGCAACGAAGCAACTATCCCTACCACCACCCGGCCACGCGCCAGCCCGAGAGCGATTGTGCGAGCATCAAAGTCCATACGCCTATTTTGCCACGAGCGGGGGGGTCTCGTCGCCTCCAAGCATTAGCGATAGCCCTGGGCGATATGTTCGAGCCACCACTGCGGGGCACCATCAAGCAGGGTGGCCAGATTGAAATAGTCCCACCAACGAGTTATTTGGCCGTCGCGAAGTTCCATGACTGAGACGAACGGCAAGGCGACATGCTCACCCGTACTCCAAAACCACTCTTCGACGTGTTCGGTTATAACGGCATCGTCGTTGGCCACAATGGTTTTTAGATGGTGCTCGTAGCGCTCAATGGGCTCTAGTCCTAGTCGCAAACGGGCCGCGACTTCGGCGGGACCAGTAGCGCCAACCTCGCCCACGGGAACATCGGTGTAGACGCCGTCGGGGGAAAAAGCGGCTCCACACGCGTCAAAGTCGCGCCGATACAGATTGGCCCAAAACTTTTCTACTAGAGCCTGATTGGCGACAGTTCTTTCGCTGGGCTGGTCGTTCATGCTCTAGCATCTTGTCACTATGACCCCAGCCCCTCCTAATGCGGTTCACATTGGTGCCGATGACCTGCCGTGGGTAGACATCGGTCCGGGAGCCAAACTCAAAGTTTTGCAAGTGCGAGAGCGCGAAGGACTTTGGGTGGTGGCTAATATTTTCCCGGCGGGTTACGCAGTGCAAACCCACCGCCACACAGGTCCCGTATGGGGATACACGGTTGCGGGGGCGTGGAAGTACCGAGAGTATGACTACATCAATCGGGCCGGTTCATTTCTCTACGAACCTGCGGGGTCAGTCCACACTTTAGAATGCGTAGAAGACGAAACTATGGTCTGGTTTCATATGTACGGCGCCAACTTAAATCTTGACTCCGACGGAAATGTCGAGAGTGTTACTGATGGCGCCGGTACGCTGGCGGCCTACTACATGCTTTGCGAAGCTGCTGGCCTGCCTCGACCTAATGTGCTGACCGAGTAATTCGCTTACGAGAGTACTACCAGCGTTTTTCGTAGCGGTTGCGCAGCAATATAGCGGCAATGTTGGCTACGAAAGTCAGCCCGATCAATACACAGATAGCCGCGGAGGTGAGTTCAACGTTGAACTCACTTTGAGCCTCGGTGGCCCATTGGTAAATCACTTGGGGTAAAGCGGTGTAGGTGGTGGTGAATTTGCCGAGCGTACCGGTATCACCGGTAGTAAAAAAAGTTCCGTAGAACGCACCAACCAATATGAGGGGAGCGGTTTCGCCAATGGCGCGCGACAAAGAAAGTACAGTCCCAGTAAGAATTCCGGGCAAAGCGTTGGGGAGAACAAGTTTTTTTGTCACTTCCCACTTGGTGGCGCCCACTCCGTAGGCTCCTTCGCGTAGTGAAGCGGGGACTGCCCGCAGTGCTTCCGATGAAGTAATGACGACAATGGGAAGCACTAAAACTGACAAAGTGAGACCACCGGAAATGATGGTGCGCCCACCGGTTATTCCTGTTCCCCCGGCCATGTCGGTTCCAAGTAATTTAACGAATACGGCTAACCCGAGTAGCCCGTAAACCACTGAAGGAACTCCGGCTAAGTTGCGAATATTTAAGCGCACCAGAGTCATGAATTTGTTGTCCGGTGCGTACTCTTCGAGGTAAACCGCAGTGGTGATACCGAGCGGAAAAGCCACTAGCACCACGATGACTGCTAGAGCCGCCGAACCGAATAAGGCTTGAGCGATACCGGCCTGTTCGGGAATACGGGAGAGATTAGAAGTGAAAAACCCAAATCCCCGTTCTTGGAATACGCCTACTCCGTCAGAAAATACCGTTGCAAGCAAAAGAATCACGAAGCCAAGCGAGGTGAGCAGGCTGAGAATTAAAGCGATTTCAAAAATTATGTTGGCGGGATCGACTTTTCGCCCCCGCAGCGCTCGTTGGGTGGTGATGCGTTGGGAGATAGCGATGTCAGGAGTCGACATTAGTAGCGCTCCCTGATTCGACGCACGAAAGATTCTCCCACGACATTAAGAAGGAAAGTAACGATAAAAAGTAAAAGCCCAAGAAAGAAAAGCGAGTTGTAGGCACTGCTCGCCGCGGTGCCCGCACCACCCGCCACCTGGTCGGTGCCCGAAGCCAAAGTCGCGATACCGGAAGTAACGGTCATTCCGACATCTAGCGGGTTGGTAGTAAAGTTGGCCTCACCGTAAGCACCGGCAGCCAGCGTCACAATCATCGTTTCGCCGATGGCTCGTGATATTCCTAGGATCATCGCGGCCACAACGCCTGATATCGCGGCCGGAAAAATAATTCTTGTGACGGTGGTTAACTTGCGTGCTCCTAGACCGTAAGACGCCTCTCGTAGCGACAAGGGGACGGCTCGCAAAGCATCTTCGGAAACTGACGCCACTAGTGGAGTAACTAGAAGTCCTACCCCGATCCCCGCAGCGGCCAAACTAAACGCCGACGCGTCAGAAAATAGTTTTTGCACTATTTCGGGTCCGATCCAGGCAATGGCAAAAAACCCCAAGACGATACTGGGTATCCCGGCCATTACTTCCAAGAAAGGTTTGAATATTCGTCGCACCCGAGGACTGGCGTATTCGGATAAATAAATTGCTGCTCCTAATCCAAGCGGGGTGGCAATGATCATGGCGATGGCAGTAACTAATAACGAACCGACAAAAAGAGTGGCAATGTCAAAGTCTCCGATTCGTGGTGCCCACTGATCGAAGTTCCAGAGATTGTCAAGGGGTATCGAGTTTATGAAATCGATTGACTGGCCAAGAAGGGAAGCGATGATGGCGACACTTATAGCCAGCGTTATTCCGACTGAGAACAAAAGCACGACTTTGACGCGAGTTTCTCGCCACCGACGACGAGAATTACCGCGGAGATCAACCGCGGGCTCTCCAAGAGGAGAAGGGCTGGGTGCATCGATAACGCTTGTCATATCCCCCATTAAAGTAGTGCGATCAGGCAGTCAGCCCGGGGGAGTGGGCCGACTGCCTGTATCGCGAGACGACCGGTTAGCCAGCTAGTGCTTTCCAGGTCGAGATGATAGTGGTAATGGTCGCGGCCGGAAGAGGCACATAGCCAGCATCCTTGACGGTTGCCGTGAGGCTCTTCTTGGTGATGTAGAAGTTAAGGAAACCCTTTACATCGGCGTTAGCCGCGACTTTGGCGTTATTTGGGTAGATGTAAAGAGTGCGACTGAGTACGTAAGTACCATTGCCGATAGTCGCAGCGTTAGGAGCAACGCAGGTCCCAGTATCTGAGTTCAATACCGAGATTACTTTCACATTTTCCTTGTTTTCGGAGTAGAAGGCGTAACCAAGGAAACCGATCCCATTTTTTGTTGCCGTTACTCGCCTGGCGATGTCATTGTCGTTCGGGAACTGGCCATCAGAGACAACTGGCTCTTTGGCAACTTCTTCTCCTTCTTCGTCAACCACGGTAGTAACTTTTCCTTCTTTGAGACGAGTCTCAATTTCGTCTTTATAGCCCAACTCAATGAATGAGTCGTAGGTTCCTGATTCGGGACCAGGGGTGAATTTTTTGATCGAGCCCGATGTCGGCAAGGGAGTGTTAGTGCTGCCGAGTTCGGTAGCTAGTGCCTGAGCGGTTGCGAAGGTTCCGTCCGACTCAGGACCAAACAGACCGTAGATTTGTTCTGAATCGACGCACTTCATCTTGCTGGCTTTGTTGGCGATAATAGTAAGACCATCAATACCAACGGGCAGTTCGGTGTAAGTGATTCCTTTGCCTTGGCACGCGGCCGCTTCTTCGGACTTGATTTCCCGTGAAGCATCGGCAATGTCTATGGAATCCTCACAGAGTAATTTAAAACCATCCCCAGTTCCGGGGCCATCAACGCGCACCGACACCTTCGGGTTTTTGCCGGCGTACTGCTCGGCAACTAGCGAGGTGATGGGTTCTACGGTGGACGAACCGGAGATGTTTACGCCACTAGTGCTCTGTGCACCGGCAGGCAACACCGCTAGAGCTCCAACGCTAACTATTCCAATTGTGACCCCGGCTACAAACCGGCGTAATTTTTTAGGTGAAGCAAGCAAGGTGTTCTCCTTTATTAGTTTGGAATGGACATATTTAAGTTAGAGAATCAAGGTGGCGGGGCTGTGCCTAACAGGTGAACGAAGGGTTAAAAAAAGAGTAAGGCTTGGTGTGAGCTATCGGCGAGAAGGAAACTCGCCAGTGATCATGAACCGAGTCCAGGCACCCATTAGCACCGTGTGATCAGCAATGCGTTCGTAGTAACGCCCTAATAGTGCCAGCTGCACCGCGAACTGAAGATTCTGCTCGGGATTATCTTCTCCGGCCACTGCAGGCTCAGAAAAAATTTGTCGGAATAGATCTTTTTGGAGATCGTCCATCACATTGTCCATATCGGGAAGTGCTCCTGCAATTTCCGCGTTGCTGTCGCTAAAAGCATCCATCGCCACTTCGAGTTGGACGACTGATTGCGACCCCATAAGGCCAATAATTCTTCGGAAACGCGGTGATAGTTCGCCGGGGAAGAGCCGGCGAGCGGTTTTGGCGATACTGACTGCTAAATCTGCACTCAATTGGATCTCTTGCAAGATACGTAAAACGGTTATCAAAACTCGCAGGTCACCCGCCATGGGTTGCTGGGTAGCAAAAATTTCGTAAATCTTTAGTTCGGTAGTTTCTTTTAGCTCATCAATGCGTCCGTCGTTTTTGATTATGGTGTCGGCTCCTCCGATGTTTTTATCGATAATGCACTGAGTAGCCCCTCGGACAGCTTCGCCAGTCAAGCCGGCCAGAGTGATCAGATTGACCCGCAGATCGTTGAGTTGTTCACCAAACGAAGTTCGTACGGTTTGGGGCGCTTCGGGGGTGGGGGTATCAGAGTTGGCCATGGGCCTATTGTGTCGCTTTGCGCCCCTCGCTGCACGCTCTCAGGCAGTATTGAGCATTATTTTCCTCAACGTTTACCCTTATGTCACCGTCTAGAGACCCAGGCTGGTCGGGCGCAGAATACGCTTC
>SHUY01000040.1 GCA_009694435.1 Acidimicrobiia bacterium
GACAAATACCCGCCGACATAATTCCCTACACCATGGTCGGGTGGATGGTGGATGCTAGCGACGAGGAACGATCCCGACTAGAAAGATCCACCGTTGACGTGTTGGCAAAACTCCACGCTATAGACACCAAAAATATTGATACGAAGTTTCTTGAACTCGATGTTCCGGGCAACACTGCTCTTGAACGCCATTTTGAAAACCAAAAGCGCTACTACGAGTGGGCTCGAGGGGGAATAAGCCACCCCGTCATTGAAGCGGGATTTGAATGGCTTGCAAATAATTGGCCAGAGAACGAAGGGGACGCGGTCATCTCTTGGGGCGACTCGCGCATTGGAAATGTTATCTACGACGACTTTTCTCCGGTGGCAATACTCGACTGGGAAATGGCCGGACTAGCCCCGCGCGAACTTGACGTTGGATGGCTGATTGTTCTTCACGTATTTTTCCAGTACATAACTGAAGGATTCGGATTACCCGGATTACCTAATTTTTTAGAACGTGATCGAGTAGCGGCAATATACGAAGAGCTCTCGGGTTATCAGTTGTCCGACCTGCTCTGGTACGAGGTCTACAGCGCCCTGCGCCACGCCATGATCATGGCCCGCATTCATCACCGGAACGTTCATTTCGAACAAGCCACTTGGCCGGAAGACGTCGATTCGGTGATACCGCACCGCGGCCTGCTCGAATCAATGATTAACGGGACTTACCCCTCTTCTTCTTCGGTGTAACCGAGGTCCCATTCCAGCACTAACCGCTCTCGCTCGGCGTCGCGGTTGACTCGCTCCCGATTGCGACGAAATTGCGGATCGTGAGGAGGCAAGAGTTGCAAGCGAGCCTGCGCCCGTTGGCGAAACTGATCAACTACTCGACCTTCACCAATAACTCCAGTTATCTCCCAATGAGGCGCCGAAGGCCCTAGGTAGGTAATACGCACGTGCCCTTGGGGAGGGAGGTTCTGTAGTTCGTCGGAATTAACGGCCATTAAAGCTCCTTGACGTTGAGTGGAGTTCTTAGACTATCCGTTTTCTCTGGCCCCAACGAGAGCAGCCCCGCCTAACTAGGCCGACCCGTCAACTTCGCCTGAACCGTGATTTCCTCACCCTTACGGTTGATTGTGATAGAGATCGTTTCGCCGGGACGGTTACCTCGGATTGCCGTAAGCACATCGGTGGAATCAGTAATTTTCGATCCATCGATTTTGGTAATGACATCGCCAACTCTTAGTCCCGCATCTTTAGCGGCCGAGCTGACGGTCACCTTGTCCACATACGCACCCGAAGTAAGACCAAGCGAAAGTTCTCGGTCTAGAGCGGCGGTGACACTTTGAGTGGAGACGCCAAGAAATGCTGGTTCACGCCCCAAACGAAGATCGGCGATGATGGGATTAGCCGAAGAGATCGGAATAGCGAAGCCCACATCTTGGGAAGAACCGGGGTCAGCAATAGCAGTGTTTATTCCAATCACTCGGGCATTGGCGTCAAGTAACGGTCCGCCGGAGTTTCCAGGATTTATTGATGCGTCGGTTTGCAACATTCCTTGAAGTGATGAACCGGTATTGGTATTAACTGTACGATTAGTTCCCGAAATAATTCCTCGAGTGACGCTAAGGCCACCTTCAAGCGCCAACGCGTTGCCAATAGCCACAACGTCATCACCTACTTGCACAGCGTCAGAATCGCCTATTGCTACGACCGGAAGACCCGACCCGGACACTTTTAATACCGCAAGATCAACCCCAGGGTCGGCACCAACAAGTTTGGCCGATTTGATTGATCCATCAGTAAACGAAACTTCGATTGAAGTGGCATCTTTGATGACATGATTATTAGTGACGATGTATCCGTCTTCAGTAATTACAAAACCTGTCCCCGCCCCCTCGCCCGAATTAGTCGTAACCGAAATGGCCACTACTGCTGGGCCGGCAGCATCAATGACTGAGGCCACTGTGACTTTTTCTGACAGCGCGGACGAGGAAGTACCGGCAGGCGCTGCTACTTGAGTTGTTCGAACGACTCTAGTATTTGAGTCTTCGCGGAAAGCCACTAATACTCCCGCACTCACCAGAGCGCCAACCAATGCGCCCACGATTGCCGCCAAAAGTGCGGGTCGAGACTTTTTGTCCGATTTTTGAGTTTTTATCGTGGGGGTCATAGGAGTGTCCTTCAAGCTCGTAGCCATAGTAATAAACCGTCCTCAAATGGTGTCAGGACTGTCCCGCTCGAGCGAGCGAAACAATCAGGTTAGGTCATCGATAGTTAAAACGACGTACTCACTTTTTAAGTTCCCAGAGTTCGCCTGAGGTAACCCTGAGAAGGAATTAACGGGCGATTTTGGGAACTCCGTGGCCCGTGAGAGCGTTTATAACAAGAGATTTAAAAATTACCGAAAGGGTGGAGGGTTAATGAAAACCAGTGAAGTAACCGAACAAGAAGTGACTCCTGACCACCAAACCCCCTCGTGGATGGAGCACGCTCGCTGTCGAGGCGGGGCTTCCACCCAATTTTTCCCCTCCGACGGTGCCGGAGTTGATCGGGCCCGCAAGGTGTGCGCGGAGTGTCCAGTTAAGACTAAATGCTTGGAATACGCCCTTACCTATCGAGTTGAACACGGAGTATGGGGTGGTTGCTCTGAACGTGAGCGACGACGCATATTAAGTAGGCGTCGAGCCCAAGCAATCCTTTAGAATCTTTTACCTTATAGTGGCTAATAATGGCCTCAAATATTTCTGGAGTTGAGTTCAAAGATACTGATACCACTCAGGATGAGCACGGAGCGTTAGTTGAGACTTATCGTTCCGAGTGGTACTCAGGCGAATCTCCTATTCAGTGGAATAGTGTCAAATCTCTACCAGGAGTCCTGCGCGGAGTCCACTGTCATACTCAACATGATGACATTATAACTGTCACGCAAGGAGAGCTCGTTTTAGGACTTATAGATGCTCGTATAAAAAGTCCAACCTACAAAATAGCCGAATTGCATTACTGCCCAGCCCGAATGAACACCATAAGGATTCCGACGGGCGTGGCGCATGGTTTTTACTTCCAAAAACTCACCATAATGGCTTACGCAGTTACTAAATATTGGTCTTTAGGAGACGAACTGGGCTGCAAGTGGGATGACCCCGATATAGAAATCAACTGGCCGTGTACCAACCCAATCTTGTCAGAACGGGATAAGAGCGCAGGTACATTTTCTGCTATGAGCGCCGTAATTTCGCAAGGAAACGAACAAACTGATTATTTATTAAAGTATTCCTTAGACGAAAAGTGCGAGTAGCTAAAAGTTTAGACTGCTCGCTCCTTAATTGTTCGGCGGCGGCGGAAACTTCAGCCAAAACTTTGTGAGTTTGCTCAAGAGCAGCAGAAAACTCAATAAGGCGAAACGTCGACACCGATAATTGATCTCTTAGCGAATCAAACGCCAAGCCGCGAAACTCTTCCCATCCACCTTGAGCCATCCAGAGTTGTGTTGACTTCAATTCGTCGAATCGCTGGGCGGGATTCATAGAAACACGAAGCGAACTCGCTAAATTAACCACAGTGGGTTTATGGGCAAGAGCGAACCGACACCAGTCCTGTTCGAGATACTGCAGCAACATGTACTGGTCGGTGTAATAGCCCTCAGGAGTATTGCGCCATCCGTAGGGAAGTTTTCTATAAGCCTCCATCGTATGAGACAAGCCCGATAAAGAAAATAGACTCGTTCCTTCGCAGGCGACACTTTTCCATTTTGGGTCAGATAACGAATGCGATGAACACGCGACGCTGCCGTCGGGCATCAGATGGATCATCGGCGGCATTGCTACATCAGCATTGTCTAACAACTCACTCATCGTGGCGACATGGTCGGGAAACATTAGATCGTCATCACCCAAGTAAGTAATGATCTGAGCTGAACTGTTAGTAATTATCGGATGGCGATGGATTTCTCCCGTTCTTCCCGCCTTAGGTAAATCAAGAAAAGTAACGCGATCATCGCGAGACAAGACTTGTTCCATAACTGCGCGAGTATCATCGCCCACGCCATCTCCGATCACGACGATACGAATGTCGCCGACTGATTGCGCGCACGCACTCTCAATGCTCATGGGCAACAAATTGGCATGGTCGTGAGTAGGGATAATTACGTCGGCTTTTACGGTCATTGGGGTAACCCAGCCAAAGTGCGCAGATCTGATATTGCTCGTACGTTGGCCATCCCTTCTTGAACCGAAGATACTGGCGGAGGACCCCCACGAAGATGTTCTACGAACGCCCGTAATTCGCTCATAAGTGGGAGTTCCCCGCGGGCAAAGACGGTTTGCGAAATAGGATCAGATCCTATTTTCGTGGGGGTAACTATTACCTCTTCCAGCCAACCACCGGCTAGTACAGCGCAAGACTCCTCCCCGACTATCTCAACTCTTCGATTAAATCCAGGTACCGCTACTCCTACTTCAACGCTCATCCACTTGTTATCTGAGAAATTGAGATGGCCTATCAAGCCCACAACTAAACCTTGGTGGAGCCAAGCGATGGATGCCTTCGCCTCAGGAATCGCGCCAAAAATCTCTAAAGCGATAGACAAATCATGAGGCAAAAGCATCCAAGTGCAGTCTGGATCAACATGCGAACTCCCCCACTGAGTACGGGTGGTTCGAATTCCAAGCGGTTTTCCGATTTTTCCTGAGTTGACTAACTCTTTGAGGGTAAGGACTCCTGGGTGATAGCGCCACTTGTCCATCACAAATAGTCGGTTGGGCGCTAAGGTCGCCAACTTATTAGCCGCGACAAGATTATCGGTCAATGGTTTCTCTGTGAATACCGGAACATCAAAATTAAGAGCAGCGCCGATAACTTCAGCGCGGGTAGAGACCGGAGTAGCCACAACTATTCCGTCGACACCCGAGAGATCGTCAATGTTGGTAGTGACCTTGTTGGCACCCATAGCAAGCAACTCGGGAGTACGGGTAATATGAACGACTACAACATGAACTTCTACATCTAAGGTTAGCAAATCGCGAAGAATATTTTTACCCCAGTTACCACAGCCGATAAGACCTACTACTAATTTTTTATCCGAAGCCACGACAAGAACACTACGCGCTATTTCGAAGGGTTAAAATCAGTTCCAATCAAACGGAGCGGTAACAAAGTCGGCAATTTTTTCTGCGGCGGAAGGTGACCGAGGGGACATAGGACGTAACGCCGCTACCGCCACATCGGGGGGAGCATCAGAAATTCCGGTAAAGCCTCGGTTTCCGTCGGACCACACCACTACTGTCCCTGAAGGAGTGCTGTACCGCCGACCAGTCGCATCTCCTAGGTCTACTGATTTCCCATCTTTAGGAAGTGCCGACCAATCGATACTTTCACTTTGCTCGAAAACCGATAGCGTAAAAATCCCGTCCGAGTAAAACGACTGGCTAATGCCATCAGCAAATCGATAGCGAGCAACTAGCTTAAATCCTTGGCCTAGTCGACGAGGACTGGCGAACTCTCCACTGGGCGCATCCTTATCCCCCGTTTCAACTTTCCTAGTGGGGATTGTTACTGGCGTAATTTCAGCGGTGGTAAGTAAATTCAGATGAACCGAATGAACCAGTGACCCGGAAGCCGAAAAAACATCCTCACTTACTTCCATTCCGCTCACCCGATCTATTCCGATACGAGCACGACGGCGCCCAGATTGATCTAAGACATCAATAAAGTCTACGACTAGCCCAGATTTTTTAACGCCAGAATTTATCGTTACGAGATTCCACTTAGCGCTTGGGCTTGGCCAAGCATTTTCTGAGTTCAAACTCCATTCGGTAGTAACTCCATTGTTGGTAACCCAGCGTGAATCGCTATCGCCACCGGCACCCCACTCGCTATCGCCTATCCAATAACGTCCTCTATCTGATTGAGCCTGTAGTTGCTTCGATTTAACTGAGCCACCTGATCGCCATCGGATTTCTACCTCAGCATTGAAAGAGACTCTTGATTGGCGAGCGGCAACAAGAAGTGCGGCCGGGTCGTCAGACGCGCTGACTGTTGAATTAGTTAACGCCACTGATCCGGCGGCCAAAATCAAAACTGTTGCTACTCCAATAGTGAGTTTGCGCCGGTTGATCACCGTGAAAATCGATTCTGAGTTGCGACTGAAGCCAAATTGACTATTGGTGAACCACCTTTAGATGCTTGGGCGGCATGCCGGTTGCTGAATATTCCAACTGGAGGAGGAGAATTTTCGGTTCTGGGAACGACAACAATTCCTATTATCAAAGCAGCCGCCACCGCCGCTCCCCCGACGGCAGTCACCCACCGGGTGCGCCGTTTCTTAAGGGAACGCTGAGTCTCAATATCAACTACTGCGGCAGTCTCGTCGAGTGATTCCCAAAACTCTGGGGGGGCATCGCGCTCGGGCAAATTGCGTAATGCATTGCGCACAGCAGTTATTTCAAAAAGTACTTCTCGCCACTCGGGTGAAGTCGCTAACTGCTCTTCAACGGCGCGCCGGTCATTGGAGTTGAGTTCACCATCGACATAAGCCGACAGCATGTCTTCGTTCATGTTTATATCGCTCATCGGTCCATACCTGCCAATGTGGTGCGTAGAATTCGGCGACCACGATGAATGCGAGATCGAACTGTGCCGATAGGAATGTTAAGGGTCGCAGAAATTTGTTCGTACGACTGATCGGCCACATCGCACATCACTACCGGAATGCGAAACTCATCGGATAAAGCCAACAAGGCATTTTGTAAATCCGTACTCAAATCTCCGCTCAACTCATCCGCCGCGGGGCTGGCCGGCAAAACCAAATCGGGATCATCAGGGAATGAACTCGTAGGTCGGCGCGTCTGTCGGCGCTTATTGTCAATATGAACATTGGTCACGATTCGGGCTAACCAGCCTTTCAGTGAACCCGGCTCGTAACGCTCAAGGCCCCGACGGACCCGTAATAGCGATTCTTGAACCAGATCCGATGCGTCTTGATCATTTCCGGTCAGCCGGTACGCCACCGTGTAAAGAAATCGCCCGTAATCACGGGCCACCTCTTCCCACGTGGGAATTCCGTCAACCATAAATAAAAACGCTGGCTAGAGAGAGGTAGTTCCCGAACAGCAAAATATTCGAGTTCGCCGAAAAATCAGGCAAGCCCAGCGGGAATCAGGTCTTTGAGGCCTCACCCGAGGAGCCGGCGTCGGGATCTTCCGTATCTTTTGCACCCTCGTTGACGCCTTTCTTGAACTCTTTTTGTGCTTGGCCCATAGAACGAGCCAACTTGGGAAGCTTGGTGCTACCAAAGACCAGTAGCACGATAGCCAAGATAATGATTAGTTCGGTGGGTCCGAGATTCATCGATCCCATCCTTTCCGGTCGGTGCTAACAGGTTACCCCTTCGTTGCTTGGTTGGCAGCCTCTAGATGTCCTTAAGGGCCTCAGATAGAGCGGCCACGTCTTCAAGGGCGCCAACCTGAAAAGGTAATGCCCCCGCTCCCAAGATTATGGTTTCGACGCCCAACTCAGCCCACACGGCCACCTGTTCTCGCACTTGCTCGGCCGTTCCCACTAGCCGTCCCTGACGCCACTGGTCAAGACTGACCGAGTCGAGTACTCCCGCGGGGGTGACTGCCCGCAAACGCTCAAAACGAGCAGCCAAATCAGATTCGTTTTCACCGACCAAGGCGTAAAGGCCGATACTGCGTACGACTGACTTTGGATCTCGGTCAATCGATTCACAAGCGCGATCCAATACATTCGCGCGCGCTCGATAATCCTCGGGTTTCCACACCCAACAAGTATTCCAACCGTCAGCCACATCAGCCACAGTGGCCAAAACTTTGTCTCCCTTACCACCAATAAATACTGGCGGACGAGGTTTTTGCTGGGCGGGAGGGTCGAGATGAGCATCAGTGCACGAAAAAAAATCACCCGAATAAGTTAAATTTTCCCCACTCAAGAGGGCGACAATAATTTCGGTTGCCTCACGCAACCTCTGCACTCGATCACCGGGACTGGGAAGGTCCATCCCAATGGCGGCGTACTCCGGTTCGTAATAACCCGCGCCCAAGCCGACGTCTAACCGGCCGTCGGCGATGCGATCGAGAGTAGATAGTGCTTTCGCTGCGACCGTTGGTGGTCGTAACGCTTCGCACAAGACCAATGTTCCTAACCGTACGCGGGGAACCAACCTCGCCAAAGCCGCCAACGTAGCAATGGGTTCAAACGCTCCTTGGGGCTCGGATGTCCCCCCGTATTTTTTAATATCTAAAAAAAGGTGATCCGAAAGCCAGAGCGAGTCGTACCCATAACTTTCGGCCGCTTGAGCGTAGTGAAGCAAAGTGGCGAAAGTCAGGGGAGATTCGCCCGCGACTGAATAGTCGTACTGCGGCAAAGCCAAACCGATTCGCATGGGCTAACCCTACTAATCCAAACCTCGATTTGGGCCCAACTAAATGGCTAGCCTCAAGAACGTGCTGGAGTGCGTAGTTAACATCTCGGAAGGTCGTGATCGGTCCACTCTTGTCGAACTGGCCGAAGTATGTGGGCCAACACTGCTTGATCAAAATAGCGACTACGACCACAATCGCAGCGTCTTTACTTTGGCCGGACCTGGACCCGCCGATGCTATTGCGGCCACCGTCGACCTCGCTCGAGCCGTAGCTTCGCGCCTCGACTTAACCAACCATCACGGCGTTCACCCCCGACTGGGAGCGCTCGATGTGGTTCCTTTTTGTGAAATAGAGGGCCCAATGGCAATAGCGGTAGAAGCGGCCCGCGCTTTTGGTTATTGGGCTGGGGCCGAGCTTGATTTGCCAGTATTTTTTTACGACGAGGCCGACCCCGAACAACGCTCACTCCCAGTTTTACGCGCTCAGGCTTTTTCCTCCCGAGCACCCGACGCGGGACCGAACCAACCCAATCCGCGATTAGGAGCAGTAGCGGTTGGCGCCCGGCGGCCACTTATAGCGGTTAATTTTTTTCTCGCCTCCGGTGACGTAACTGCGGCGCAGGAAATGGCTCACATGCTGCGCGAACGGGACGGGGGTTTACCCGGAGTCAGAGCGTTGGGGTTCAATTTGGCAGATAGAGGGTGCGCGCAAGTATCACTTAACCTCACCGACCTTGAGCGCACTGGCCTCGAACAAGCGGCAGAGGCGGTAGAGCGGGCGGCGGCAACAGCCAATTGCTCAATCGGAGAAATGGAACTTATCGGCTTAATGCCCGAGTCGGAATTCGCTCGCCTCAGCGAGGAATTCGTTACCCGTCACCGACTAAGTAACAACGACACCATTGAGGGCCGAAAACGGATTTGACCCTAAAAGGTTTTATCCGAGCGATTAAGCAGTGGCGAGACGGCGAGCCATAGCCCGCTCTCGACGAACCCGCCGGCGCTCACGCTCGGATAGCCCGCCCCAGATACCAAACTTCTCTCCGTGAGCAAGGGCGTACTCAAGGCATTCAAGACGCACTTCGCAACCCTTGCAAACACCTTTCGCCTCACGAGTAGAAGCGCCTCGCTCAGGGAAAAATAAGTCAGGATCAACCCCGAGACAGTTAGCTCTCTCCTGCCAGCGGCCACTGGGATCGGCTCGCTGAGTTTTGACCATCTCAATAAAGTCTTGGACCTGCATGGCATCTCCTCCGCCTGGATGATGTCGCCTTACGGCATTGGCTTCTAGAGTTCTGCCCGGCCCCTCGCCAAAGCATTACCAACGCTAGAAACAAGAATCCTTAGAAATAACATCCTTGGAATTCCATACCTGTCATGGTGGTCGCGATGGCCACCGCAATGCAAGAAGAAACCTCATTATCCCCAGCGAAATGTCCGTTTTAGGGGTATTTAGGGGAACATTTTTTTGGGTGAACGGCTCTTTTTAGGCCTGATCCTTTAGTTTCATCGTTATCGCCGAGCTAGGCGAGATTATCCCGCGCGGCGCGACGAGCGTCGTTGCTCTAAAAAATCGACCAGAACATAGTCGCCGAGATTGTCCGGGGTGGTGAAAAACGCTCGCCCCCCGTTAAGACGCATCATGCGTTCAACGAAATCACGCAAATAATAACTCTCGTCCAGCATAAAAGTGTTAATTCGAATTCCATCACGAGTACAGCGCATTACTTCTCGCAATGTTTCTTCGATAGTGATCGGCGATGGCGGATAGTTGAAATAGGGCTCGCCATTTTGGATATGGGCGGTGGGTTCACCATCAGTAACCATGATTATTTGTTTTGTTCCGCTTTCACGCGCCAGCATACGTCGAGCAAGCAACATCGCGTGCTGCATATTAGTTCCCCATTCGAAGTCCCAACTCATTTCGGGCAATCGTTCGGGGGCAACTTCACGGGCAACACGGCCAAAACTTACCAAACCAAAATAGTCACGTGGGTAGCGGCTGGTAATTAACGAGTGCAGCGCCATCGCGACTTTTTTAGCCGGTAAAAAATTATCCCGCATAGGCATTGACATAGATACATCGAGCAGTAGCACCGTAGAACTCCGAGTTACTTGTTCAGTTCTTTCTATTTCAAAATCTTCTGCCGTGAGCTTTACTGGCGTACCTGCTCCTTGACGCCAAATCGCATTTTTAACTGTTTGCTGCACATTGAGACGAAACGGATCACCCCACTCATAAGGTCGATGCTCGTAAGTAGGATCGTGGCCAATTCCTTCTCGATTAATTTCGTGACTTCCCGCACCATTTTTCATTAACTTCTGGAAAAGATCACCAAGAGCTTTTTGCCCAAGAGCTTTAATGCCTCGAGGGGTCATCTCGAGCCGACCTTCGCGCTGTTCAATCAACCCCGCTTCTTCGAGCATCTTGGCTAGTTCGGCTAGACGCGCGAGCGATTTAGCTGCATCTTCACCTAGAAGAGAGCGAGCCTGATCAAGGTCAACCTCGGCCAATTCGCCGGGTTGGGTGGCTTGGCGTAAAAGATTCTCCAAATCGTCCATATCCCCTAGTTGGCCAAGCAGCCCGGGCATCTGACCCATCGAAAGAGGGTTATCGCCGCCAAACTCTTGAGATTGATTCCATGGGAGATCAGGAAATGCTCCTTGTAAATTACGGCTGAGTTGATCCATTTGCCACTGCAAATCCACATCTTCGAGCAAGGATTGCGAAAGAGCCTGTAGCTGCGCTCGTTGTTCAGGGCTCATGGAATTAAGCATTTGTTGCATTTGGGCCATCGACTGCGCCATCTGGGCCAACAACTCATCAAGGTTTTTAGGATTCCCAGGGAAAAAGTCTCCGTGCTTTTCCATAAATTTTTCGAAGTCGGGTTCTTCACCATTAGCGCGCTGATCGAGCATTTCATTTAGATCGGCCAACATATCTTTCATTTGTGCCATTCGTTCGGGGCTCATGTTTTCCATACCCTCAGACATTTGGCTAAATGTGCTCTGTATGAGTTGGTCACGCAGTTCCTGCATTAATTCTTCAAAACGGGCGCGGGCCGAGTCGTCCATCCAGTCATAATTTTGCAACGCCTGAACAGTGCTCGCTAAATCAGGAGGGATCTGGTCGAGTTCTTCTCGCCGCTGCTTCGCCAAATCTTCAACTATTTCTTCTCGCCGGCGATCGTTAGAAGATAGCGCTTCGTCTACTCGACGATCTATCCCTTCGCGCTCAGCAGAAATTATTTCCCGCAGTTTCTCAGCAATATCTTCGTAGACTCCACCTAAGTCGTAGCGATCAAGCATTTCTCGGCGCTGTTCTCGCAAACGGTCCAGCATTTCGCGCAAACCCATAAGCTCGTTTCCATCAGCGTCGCGCATTCCCTGTTGCATAAGCCGACGCAAGGCCGCGTTGATATCGCCGTGGTAAAGAAGGTCGTCGTTGATCTCATCGAGCAACGCATCAGCATCGAGGTCAAAACCGGTTTGAGTTCCGTCCCACGCCGAATAGCGAAACTTCGGCTTGGGGGGTTGACCTCGATTGCGGCGCAAACTCATAACCCGAACCGTACTCCCCTGATGGGACCCAGCCCTTTAAGGACGAAAAGGCCGGATAGCCCCTCAAGCGCATCTAGCGGCGACAATACGGAGGTGAATAAATTCGTTTACCTAGCTAATCGGCTCGCCCTCGCCGTCGTCTTGGTCAGCCTTTTGTCCTTGTTGACAGCTTGCTCGGAAAAAGAAAAACTTCCTGCCTCGAAAGCATTTTGCCAGGCCGCCGAGCGCTACAACAATGAGCTCCAGAACGCCGAACGCTTGGGCGAGGCTGACGTTGACCGTCAGTTGCCCATTGTTCAAGAACTTGCCCGCACTGCGCCGAAAAAAATAAAAGATGATGCGGAGACTTTCGCCAACGCGTTAAAGAACGTTGAACGCAATCCTTCGCTCAAAGACAACCCCAAGGTACAAGCTGCAGTTGACGCAGTAAATCGCTACGCCAATCAAGCGTGCAACGTTTACAAACGCGACAGTGGCCTATAACAGAATCGCTATCGACTACGCCCGCTATAAGTCGCCTTGCCTCCTACGGCATCTTTATTGAGTCGTTTCGACAAATGCAGACCTTCGAGTATGAACTCTAGGGCTGATGCCACCTCCGCAGGAGTTTCCGAAACTTTAAGATCACTCAATACACCTTTGATGCTTGGAAGTTTGGTTAGCAATTCGGTGTAGTCAGTCGAGGGTACGTCATCGCCCGTGTGAACAACAAGATTCTCCTCAAAAGCAGCCACTAGATCAGTGAGCTTTTCTGGCGCACAGGACGAGCGAAAAGTTTCGAGAATGGCAGCCTGAACGAGTCGAACCAGAATTTGCTCTTCTCGGCCATCGTCAACCGTTTCAAATTCAATCTTCCCGGATGTACTTGCTACTAGGGCTTCGAGATCACTCACTCGAGGGACGATTTCGGTTTCGTCACTGCGTATCGCCCGTCGAGTAGCGCTGGCAACCATAATTTCGTAGTTAGCAACCGACATTCGCACTGAGACGCCGGAGCGCTGATTTACGTGCGGAGAACGCCGAGCCAGCTGGCTAATTGACGCCACAATTTCAGTCATGAAATCAGGGACGTTGACGGTCATTCCATCGGGAACGATTATCTCAGTCTCTTGTTCAACTACACCCACTTCAAGATCTACATCAAGGGGATAATGCGTGCGAATCTGTGATCCAAAACGGTCCTTAAGAGGAGTGATGATACGGCCGCGGTTGGTGTAGTCCTCAGGATTAGCCGAAGCCACCAACATCAAATCGAGCGGCAAACGAATCTTGTATCCCCGAATCTGAATATCGCGCTCTTCGAGAACGTTAAGTAATCCAACTTGAATGCGTTCGGCAAGATCAGGAAGCTCATTGATAGCAAAAATTCCTCGATTGGTTCGCGGAACCAACCCGTAATGGATTGTTAACTCATCACCCAAATAGCGCCCTTCGGCTACCTTGATCGGGTCAACTTCACCAATTAGGTCAGAAATTGCTGTGTCGGGCGTTGCGAGTTTTTCGCTCAGTCTCCTATCGCGATGGACCCAGGTTATCGGTGTTTCGTCACCCAACTCATCCACTAAGTCGCGCGCCATTAGCGACACCGGAGCGTAAGGGTCATCGTTAATTTCACTACCAGTCACAATTGGCATCCACTCGTCAAGAAGATTTACTAGAGAGCGGATCATTCGAGTCTTGGCTTGGCCACGCTCACCCAAAAAAATGACGTCGTGAGTGGCAAGAAGAGCATTTTCGAGTTGAGGTAAAACCGTATGTTCATAACCAACCACACCGTCGATCACCACCCGACCTTCGGCGATTCGACGAATAGCATTTTCTCGCATCTCTTGCTTCACTGGCCGGGAAATCCACCCGGTTGCTCGTAACTGTCCGATCGTCTCGGGCTGACCCACTAGATGCTCCTTTAATAAGAATTAGATCTGAATGCGAAGCGTAGCCAACTAACCCCTGATACCTTCCAAATTGTGAAACTACGAGGAATAACCGAGCGGGCTCGCCAAATACGAGCTCGGCATAAACCCCCTAAGTGTCCCGATGGGTGGTCGACGGGGGCACCCGACTTCGTTGGTCTCGGCGTTCAGCGAGCGGGCACCACTTGGTGGAATCACTTGATTGGCTCTCACTTTGATGCCCACGCCCAGCCGTTTAAGGAACTCCATTTTTTGCGCCAATACTGGAATAAATCGTTCACGGCCGATGACCGCGAAAAATATGCTCAATACTTTCCTAGACCCGCGCACAAAATAACGGGAGAATTTTCACCCGGTTACCTTTCCTGTTTTTGGATTCCGCCTCTGTTGTCTACCGCGGCACCCAAGGCCAAATTCGTGATCCTTTTGCGCAATCCAGTCAGTCGATATCAGTCGGGGCTCGAACTGCAAAACGAAACTGCAAGAAGTAACGCTCAGTCGGCCAACAGAGCATTTCGTCTTGGGTGCTACGCAATCCAACTAGAAAATTTATTTGCTTGCGTGGAACGAAGCCAGGTTTTGGTACTGCAGTTCGAGAAATGTCTTGCCGATACGGGGGGTGAACTCGCTAGAACTTATAAATTTCTTGGGCTTGATCCGTCATTTATCCCCCCCGACATAAGTACCCCTCGCAACTCTGATCGGGGTAAAAAAATGGAACTTCGACGGGAAACTCGGTCGGCGTTAGTAAAGGCCTACGAATCAGACGTACGGAGAACCAGTGAACTTATTGCGGACCTTGACCTAGAGCTCTGGTCTGACTTTGCCCATCTAGTCTAAAAGAACATGAAAATTGCCGTGATCGGTCCGCTGACCATGCCCACCGTGCAGGGGGGGATGTCCCGGCATTGTATTGAGATTTACTCGCGAATAGCAGCCAATGGTCACGATGTGACCATCATGTGCGGGAACGCGGAAGCCGAAAATTTCCGTGGTGTGCGGCTCCAGCGGGTCGGGATGATAAAAAAAGGCCGCTGGGACCGCCTTAGCTACGGACTGACTGCTTCACTCGCCGCCGCCCGAGGCGATTTTGACGTTGTTCATTATCACTCTTTCGCTTCGTCGGGTTTTTGTTTTCTTCCCCACTTGCTTCATCCTAAAAACCATCAACGAGTAGTCGCCACTATCCACCGTCTTGAGTGGCAAGACGAAAAATGGGGGCGAACAGTGCGCGCGCTCTTACGAACCAATGAGCGCATCACCATGAATAATGCCGACGCTTTAATCGCTGTTTCTAAAAATCTGGCCGTCTCGGGTGCGCAGCGCTTCCCCAAGGCTGCACCGATCCACTACATCGCTAACGGGATATCTCCTATTGCTGAAGTCGGAACCGAGGTGCTATCTGATTTTGGAATAACTCCTAATCGTTACGTACTTATCGTTGGACGAATAGTCCCCGAAAAAGGTATTCACTTAGCCTTTGATGCTTTCGATCAATTGCGAGCCTCTAACCGTGAACAGAATTATCAACTAGTGGTAGTGGGGGCTGCTCGTGACGGCGAAAACGAATACGTAAAATCTCTGCGGGTGCGAGCTGACGCTTCGGGGTCAAATATAAAAATGCTTGGAACGCAAACGGGTGATACTTTGGCCGCTTTATTTCGGGGTGCCAGCATTTTTTGCTCTCCTTCATTTCACGAAGGTCAGCCCCTTGCACTCCTTGAAGCAATGAGCGTTGGTATTCCGGTCGTAGCCAGCGACATCATCGCTCATCGCGAGCTCATGGTAGAAGCCGGTGTCTTGACTGCGGTAGGTGATGTAAATCAGCTCGCCACCGCACTAGGTGGATTGATTTTTGACCCCAATGAAGCCAGCCGAATTGGGGCTCGAGGCCGTGCTTTCATTACCGAATCGGGCGATTTTGATTGGGACCGATCAGCGCAAGAGACCGAACGTATCCTTATCCCATGACCAAACGACGATTAGCGGCCGGGATCGGGGCGTTCTTGCTGCTCATCGTCACTGCTCAAGGGGCTGGGGCCAATACGCCCGATAAACCCAAACCTAATGGTCGAGTACTGATTATTTCGTTGCCCGAAATCACTTGGTCCGACCTCACCCAGCGTGACGCGCCCACGATCCGAGGCATTCTCGACCAAGGCGCAGTAGGTGGGCTAACTACTCGAACCATCACTCGGGCCACTGCTCTAACCGAGGGGTATTTAACCGTCGGAGCGGGAACCAAAGCAATCGGGACAGGGCTGACGCCCATTCTTTTGGCCAGCAAAGGCGCGGGTCTTGAGGTCGGGGAGAAGTTTGGAACCGGTACGGCCGCTGATGCTTACGAGCAACGCACCGGACAATCGGCAAGGCAACCCATTGTTTATCTTGGAATTGCCGCGGCTATTGCCGCGCAGCAAGAAGAAACCTACGACGCCAAAATCGGTGCC
>SHUY01000002.1 GCA_009694435.1 Acidimicrobiia bacterium
CTGACCGCAGCACGCTCGAAGAATTGCGGCACCGAGGTTTTTCTGAGCGCATGATCAAGAGTTTTTGGCGACCGCTATTTGCGGGTATTCAATTAGACCCTGATCTAGAAGTATCGGCGAAACGATTTGCTTTAGTTATGGCCATGATCGCCGAAGGTGACGCCGCGGTTCCGGAATTAGGCATAGGAGCGATAAGCGATCAACTCGCGGCAAAATTGCCGAGTGGGATAATTGAATTAGAAACTGCGGTAACCGAGATAACTGCTACCGGTGTACGCGTCGGCGACGGCCGCGAAATAGATGCGCGCGCGGTGGTAGTCGCGACCGAAAGCCCGGCGGCGGCTCGTTTGGTTAAAACTAAAGACCCAGGTTCACGACCGGTAGCAAACTTGCAGTTTTCTGCTCCCCAGGCACCAGTTGACGATCGGCTAACAATTCTTAACGGAACTGGCGACGGACCGGTGACCAACCTTGCCATTATGAGCAACGTGGCCCCCACTTACGCTCCCCCAAATCGATCTCTCATTTCGATCGAAGTGCCCGGTATATACCTCGGGGACGATCGCGAGTTGCTTACGGCGGTTACTGCGCAAATGAGAGACTGGTTTGGTGGACAAGTTGATGAATGGGAGTTGCTGCGTAACTTGCGCATAGAGCACGGACATCCCAACCAACTGCCCGGATTTTCACCCAAGAAAAATATTCGCCTCGGTGAATACCGGTACGTGTGTGGTGACCACCGCGATACCGCTTCTAGCCAAGGAGCGCTTTATTCGGGTCGGCGAACTGCGAGTGCGGTGATTACTGATCTAAGTACCAACGCCCAAAGAAAATAAGTTTGGACGCGATTTAGTCTCGGGGGGAACTCTCCAGACTCAACTTTGATCCGCCGTCAATAAATCGCAACACGGATTCACCGTTCAGCAGGGCACGCAAATCGTCACCCACCATCTTGGCTCGCCATCCATTGTCTAAGCGCGACGGGCGTTCGTTGACTAACGCTTTTACGTCGTCGCGGGTGGCCAGCAGTCGAGGGTCGATGCGTTCGTTTTCCGCCACTTGGGAGGTCCAACCCGTCAAAAGACCTGACGCAGCGTCCAACGAAGGGTCAGCCGAATGTTTAGGAGGTAATTTAAGATCCGAAGGCGACATGGTTCGAGCGGACTCAATAGCCGACAGGATCTGCGCCACCGACGACTTGGAGAGATTCCCGGCGCCGCGCACTCGCAATACGTCAGCCGCAGTATTCGGTGGGCGTTGGACAAGAGCGGCTAAAGCAAGGTCCGACATCACGAACCGGGGTGGCAGGTCTTCAGTTTCAGCTCGATGTTCTCGCCAAGACGACAAAGACTGAGCAATGGCCGCTTGTTCACCTTTTAGCGAACGAGACCCTTTAATTTTCCACCAAGTGGTGTCTGGGTCCGAGTAACGAGAAGAACTGGCGCGAAGTATTTCACACTCCGTAGCCGCCCATTCGGTTCGTCCATTAGCCTCAAGTTGTCGAATCAATTCATCGCGCAGGGCAAAAAGGTGCGCAACATCGCCTGCGGCGTAATCGAGCACCGATTCCGACAAAGGCCGGCGCGACCAGTCAGAGAGTTGATCGCCTTTATCTAGCCGTATTCGTAAAAGCGCCCACACCAATGACGCTAACGACGGCTGGCTCATACCAATGAATCCAGCACTGAGTTGAGTATCGAATAAACAAGTCGGCCGCGCCCCACACGCTCGCTCAATGATCGGTAAATCACCGCTACCCGCGTGAGTAATCATGGTCCCCGGACCCAGCAATACCTCACTAAGTCCGGATACATCACAAGCCAGTGGATCAATTAGTGCGAGACCGCCCGACCACGCTATTTGGATTAAACACAACTTGGGTCGATAAGAGCGCTCGGCGACAAACTCGGTATCGAGTCCGTAGGCTGGCTCGGATCGTAAAGTAGCAATTACCGCCTCTAGCGCTTGATCGGTATCGACCAACTCAAGATTTGCCATCGTAAAACCCTATCGGGCGCACTCCGCCGACTAGCGAACAGGGGGAGCGTTCCATTGCGTTATCACCTTGGTCTCTCGTTCATAGCCCAAAACACTCAGCGTGGCCGTGCCTAGAGCAAGGTGGGAACCGTTGATGGCCGGCAGGCCCATCCATCGAGCCCCCAAAATGCGCAAGATGTGACCGTGAGCGACCAGGGCGACCACACCATCAGTCGCATCAACTCGTTCAATGACTTGATTTGCGCGCGCACCTACTTCGTCGGCGGTCTCACCGCCAAAAACTTTGCCGGTAAAGATGGTCCAATTAGGAATTTCTTTACGGATGTTGGCAGTAGTACGACCTTCGTACTCGCCGTAATTCCATTCTCGTAAATTCTCTTCGGTTATTGCCTTACCGTCGATTCCCGCTAGACGAGCAGTTTCTTGGGCCCGCGCGAGCGGACTGACTAACACTAAAGAGAAGTCCCATTTTTTTAGTGGGTCAAGTAGTGACTGTGCTTGCTTGCGACCCTTGTCCGTAAGTGGGATATCAGTGCTGCCGGTATGGCGCCCCGAGAGACTCCACTCGGTCTCGCCGTGGCGCACAAGTACGACTTCGCTGGCCATGGCGCTACAATGACACATATGCCCAACGACTAGTTGGGCCTAAGCGGGGAGCTCGGGACAGCCGGGCTGAGAGGGTGACCACGCCACAAGCGCGTCACCGACCCCATGAACCTGCTCCGGGTAATTCCGGCGAAGGGAGTGGATTATGGTTGTTCCCTCTTCAGGCCAAGGACCGCAAGAACTAGGCGCGTTCATTTTTTCTGGTGGAGAGCCGGTAAACCCTGAAATTGTTGCCTTAATCCCAAAAAATTCTTTAATTATTGGTGCCGACTCCGGGGTAAAACACGCCCTTGATTTAGGTTTCACCGTTGCCATCGCCGTGGGCGACTTCGACTCACTTGCCCCCGAAATCCTGGCCCAGATAACTGCGGCAGGAACCAAAATCGAAATGCACCCCCCCGACAAAGATGCCACCGATCTCGAGCTCGCGCTGGATACGGCGGTACGCCACGGCGCCAAATCGATAACCATCATTGGCGGCCACGGAGGCCGCCTAGACCACTTCTTGGCTAACGCCCAACTTTTGGGGGCGAAAAAATTTGCTTCTGCAAAAATTGAAGCCTGGTTTGACACAACTCGAGTAACTGCAATTCATGATCAAGCTCAAGTGACCGGATACCCCGGAGCAATTATTTCGCTCATAACAGTAGGGCCACCCGCCACGGGAGTAACCACCACCGGACTCAGGTTTGCCCTGGAGGACGCCGAGATTGTGGCGGGAGCAACCTTGGGGGTTAGTAACGAGTTTATCAGCTCTAAGGCGACAGTCGTAATAAAAACCGGAACTATTTTAGCCGTACAACCCGATGGATTGATTTAATGAAACGCTTAGCGCTTCTATTGGCCGCAACTCTAATTACCAGTGGCACATACGCTGCGAGTTACCAAAAATCTAGTAGTGCGGCGGAAGAAAAAACTATTACATTAGTGACTCACGATTCTTTCTCTATATCCAAATCCACTCTTAAATCATTTACTCAAAAGACCGAAATACGAGTTCGGTTGCTTTTGTCGGGTGACGCGGCCGTAGCTCTTAACCAAACCATTCTCACTAAAGACCAGCCGCTGGGTGACGCGCTTTACGGTATTGACAACACTTTTTTATCTCGAGGGCTGTCCGCCAATCTCTTTATCCCCTACCGTTCTCCGGCGCTGAGCACCGTTGGTGAAGAGTTCAAAACCGGTGAAGATTATCGAGTCACTCCAATTGACTACAGCGATGTTTGTATCAATTTTGACAAAAACTGGTTCGCCGATCGCAACCTCGCAGTCCCTCAAACTTGGAATGACCTTATTGAAAGAAAGTACAAAAATCTTTTGGTAGTAGAAAATCCAGCTACCTCTTCACCCGGTTTAGCGTTTGTCCTTGCCACCATAAAACACTTTGGTGATTCGCAGTGGCGGCAATATTGGAAAAAATTACGCAAAAATGGAGTTCAAGTAACTGACGGTTGGGAATCGGCTTACAACGGAGTGTTTAGTGCGGGGGCCGGCAACGGTGATCGGCCATTAGTTGTTTCTTACGCCTCTAGTCCCGCAGCTGCGGTCTACTACTCAGATCCACAATTAGACGCTTCTCCGGTTGGCACCATGCTCGATAGTTGTTTTCGTCAAACTGAATACGTAGGAATTTTGCGGGGCACTAAGCACCAAGCCGAGGCGAAAAAATTGGTTGACTTCATGTTGACTCGCAAATTCCAAGAAGACATACCGCTACAAATGTTCGTATTTCCCGTAAGAAACGATGTGGAACTACCACCAGTATTCAAAAACTTTGCCGAGGTCGCACCCGATCCACAAGCAATTAGTTCGAGCCGCATCGAAAAAAATCGAGAGAAATGGATAGCCGACTGGACTGAGACGGTTTTGCGGTGATTGTCGACCAGGCCCCGTATTCACTCCGCCAGGCCCTAAAGACAGGGTTGACGGTAGGAATACCGGTGATATTTCTGCTCGGGCTATTCGTTGTACCAGTAGTAAATATCCTAAGTCGCGGCTTGCAAGTTGGGGGCGAACTCGACTTGAGCCCAGTAATAGATGTTATTAAAAGTGAATCCCTGCGAAAGATTATTGCCTTTACCTTTGTTCAAGCCACGATCTCAACTTTGTTGACGGTGATCGTAGGTATTCCTGGTGCTTACGTTCTTTATCGCTACCGCTTTACTGGGCGAGGGCTGGTACGAGCCCTAGTAACGGTTCCTTTTGTGCTTCCGACCATGGTGGTTGCTTCGGCGTTTCTTGCTCTCGGGGTAAAAACATCTTTCGGGGCCATACTGGTTGCCCACATTTTTTTCAATTACGCCGTAGTCGTAAGAACCGTTGGCGGGCTGTGGGCTCACCTAGATCACAGAACGGAACTCGCCGCCCAAGTTCTAGGGGCTTCAAAAATTAAAACTTTTGTCCACATAACTCTTCCCGCTTTGCGTCCCGCAATACTGGCCGCAGGAGCCATTTGTTTTCTTTTCACCTTTACCTCGTTCGGAATAATTTTAATTTTGGGTGGTCCCAGTCGAGCCACTCTGGAGACTGAGATCTACCGACAAACCGCACAACTCCTCGACTTCAAAACTGCGGCCGGGCTTTCGGTAGTGCAACTAATCGCCGTAACCGGAGTTTTATTGATAACCAGCCGACTCATCACTCGGCAAAATATTGCCCTGGGGTTGGTTCCGGCAGACCGAACCCCCAGAGTGCGCACACGCCAGCAACGACTGCTGCTATTAAGCAATTTATCTTTCATGGCCTTACTTCTCGGCCTACCAATGGCCACACTCGTAATTCGATCGTTTAGCACTCCCACTGGGTTTGGGCTGGCGTACTACCGAGCGCTGGGGACTTTGCGAGCCGACAGTGTTTTATTCGTGCCTCCAGTGGAGGCCATAAAAAACTCAATAGTCATCGCGGTGATTTCTGCAGTAATTGCCGTTACCGTCGGCGGCTTAGCCGCGCACGCCATTATTCGTTACGGCCAAGCACTAAATACCGCTTTAACAATTCCACTGGGAGTGTCGGCGGTAACAGTTGGGTTTGGATTTCTAATAACTTTTGACACCGCCCCTTTTAACTTCCGCTCTTCGTGGCTTCTTTTACCTTTCGCTCACGCACTTATTGCTATTCCGTTTGTCGTACGAGCAATTACCCCAATTCTCTCGTCAATAGATCCTCGCCTACGTGAAGTAGCGGAGACTTTGGGAGCTAATCCACTGCAGGTTTGGCGCGAAGTGGACTTACCTATATCGGCCCGGGCCTATCTGGTAGGGGCCGGATTTGCTATCGCCATATCCCTCGGCGAATTTGGCGCGACCGCCTTTCTGGCTCGCCCCGACCGCCCCACCCTCCCGGTGGTTATCGCTCGCCTACTCAGTCAGCCGGGAGAATTGAACTTTGGTGCCGCGCTCGCGGCAAGTTCGGTTTTAATGGTTCTAGTTGCCGGTGCTATTTTTGCTATTGAGCGAGCGCGGGTCGGGTCAGTGGGAACTTTCTAGATGGACCCCGTGCTTAGCGTCCAAGGGGTAACGGTTCGTTTCGGAGACCATCTCGCCCTTAATCAAGCAGATCTTTCTCTGGCGGCCAACGAAACTCTGGCGGTGTTGGGCCCGAGTGGGAGCGGTAAAAGCACTCTGCTGCGGGCGATTGCCGGCCTTGAGCCACTGGCCGCGGGAAGGATCGAAAGCTTAGGCGTCGACCTCGCCTCTTTTCCGACTCACCGACGGGGGTTAGGGCTGATGTTTCAAGACGCCACCCTTTTTCCCCATCGAGATGTTTTGGGAAATGTGATGTTCGGGTTAACCATGAAAGGCGAGAAACGAGGACAGTCAATTGGCCGGGCTCAGGCTGCACTCGAATTAGTCGGAATGGAGAAATTTGCGGACCGATCCGTGTCCGACTTATCGGGTGGTGAAGCACAAAGAGTCGCGCTAGCCCGCGCGTTAGCCCCCGAACCAAAATTGTTAATGCTGGACGAACCTTTCGGGGCTCTAGATCGTCCCCGTCGCGAGGAGCTCAACGAAGAGTTGCGCTCACTTTGTCAGCGTTTGCCTACTGCGGTTTTATTAGTAACTCATGACCACACAGAAGCTTTTGCTTTGGGCGATCGCGTCATGGTGTTACGAGAAGGGAAAGTAGAACAGACGGCAACACCAACTGACCTTTGGCGTAACCCCGCATCACCTTTTGTCGCCGAGTTCTTGGGCTGGAACGTAACTCACGATGCTCACGGTAGAGTTGCTGCTATTCGCCCCGACTCCATAACTCTCACTTGCGAGTTGGCGACCGATCAAGAAAGAGCCACCGTGGTGGCGCGCACTTTTCGTAAGAACCACTGGCGAATTCGAGTCGAAACCGCTAGTCGGCAAATACTTGAAGTAGAGATCGCCAATTCCAACTCCGATCGCACTTTGGGGGCGGGCGGAGAGGGACTGGCTATTGGGCAATCGGTCGGAGTCGTAATCGATCCTGGAGCCGCAATCAGCTTTTCGGAGTTGCCCCTCAAGCCATAACTCAAATAAACACTGGCTTATAATAGGACTGACAAGGGACCCCGCACTCTCTAGCATGGCCTTTAGTCCGAGTCCTTTAAAATGTCGCTGCAGGATTATTCTATAAATCCGACCAGGAGAAGCGCTCAGTGAACCTTGCCCCCATTGAAGAAGCCGTACGCCGGATTAAGCGCGGTGAGATGGTCATCGTTATTGACGATGACGATCGCGAGAACGAAGGCGATCTGACGATGGCGGCTTCGTGGGTAACCCCCGAAGCAATCAACTTCATGATCACTTGGGCGCGCGGCTTGGTGTGCATGCCGGGCGCTCCCGAAGTTCTTGACTCACTTAAAATTTCTCCCATGGTGGCGGCGGGTGAAGAAGGGTGCGATACCGCTTTTTGTATTTCTATCGATCACCGCGACGCGGGCAGCGGAATTGGAGCAGCTGATCGAGCGTTGACTATTCGCCGGGTGATTGACTCCGCCGCCAAGCCAGAAGAGTTCATTCGCCCCGGGCATGTGTTCCCTTTACGCGCGTTACCCGGTGGAACTCATTCCCGCCGAGGCCACACCGAAGCGGCAGTTGACTTAGCAGTGTTGGCCGGATTGCCTCCGGTGGCAGTGATTTGTGAAGTGCTCGATAAAGATGGTTCGCCCGCTCGGGCGACTTACCTAGAAGAATTTTCTACTGATCACCGAATCATTGTGGTCTCGGTCGGCCAAATCGCCGAATACCGGTTGGCACAAGAAACAGATGCGTCAAAGAGTGGAACTTTAGTTCTGTAACTCAGACCAGCAGCGACAGAACTATTGCTCCTTGCGCTAAATAATACGTCACCATAATTGCCAGTTGAGTGAGAGTCTTGTTTTTCACTAAAGGACTCTTGATGAAACGAGACTCGGCGATAAGCGAGTCGGAGAGCATAAACAAAAGTGCTCCAACGGCAGCTACGGCGTTGCCACTCGAAATCGCTCCGATCACCATGGCACTAATAGCCCCGAGGTAGGTCACGACGGGAACAATCAGTTTGGACTGACCCGAGTTGCGCAGTGCCTTAATTATTCGTCGGGCTAGTGGCCAGGCGAGCAAAATCACTACTCCGGCGACGATCAGGTAAGTCGTGGGGGTAACACCGAACAAAACAAAGGCAACGGCGTAAAGAACTTGAGCGATAAAAAATGCACCTAAACCCGCAACGAAGTGATCTTTGGGTAACATCAAAAATACATCGCCGGCCAACGAAGCCACCAGCGCGACCACTATTAGTGCGCGGGCGTCGAGATTGGTTGGGTTAAGCGTGGCCGCTACCACTACTAACGCCATGGTCGCTCCGGGCTTGCACCAGTACTCGAGCCGACGAGAATCTCGAATTACTGCCCGCCAGTCACCCACCGCCAAAACGATCGCGATGATGAGTGCTCCAATAGCCACAGCGGTCATGAGGTCAGTATGGCCGAGATGAAGTGGCGGAGCAGAGAACAAAAACTGTAAGAAATAAGGCTTTACGCGCTCTCTCGAGTGTGTCTATTTATGTTTATCAACACCCATCTAGCCTTTGGGCATGCGTAGTGATTCGGACCTGGTTAGCGCCGCGAGTGCGGGCGACCAAAGTGCTTTGGCCGAAATATACGATCGCTACGCCGATCGAATTCATGATTTTTGCCACTCCATGTTGCGAGACCGACACGAAGCGGCCGACGCCATGCAAGACACCTTCGTTTTGGCCGTTTCCCGCTTGGACCAATTACGGGACCCGAAAAAACTGCGCCCGTGGCTGTTCGCGATTGCCCGCAACGAAGTGCTGCGCAAGAGTCGGCAGCGTCAGCGAGTGGTACCCACCGAAGACGCCGGAGACGACATCGCCGCTGACGACCCGACTCCCGAGGGCGCAGTGAGCAGCAAAGAAGCACACACCATTGTCTGGGAAGCCGCAGCCGGACTATCTGAGCGCGACCAAGTCCTCTTAAGTTTGAATTTGCGCCAAGGCTTGGAGGGGCAAGAATTAGCCGACGCTATCGGCACTACTGCTAATAATGCCTACGTTCTCGTGCACCGCTTACGCGAGCAACTAGAACGATCCATCGGGGCATTGCTAGTTGCTCGCCAAGGGCGGGCGGATTGCGATGAACTTCAAGAACTGTTGGCTAAATGGGACGGGACTTTCACTCCCGTATGGCGAAAGCGGGTGGCTCGTCATGTTGACGATTGCGGAGTTTGTTCAGAAAAACGCCGGGTACTAACGAGTCCGCTCTCGTTGCTCAGTGCATCGGCCTTGGTGAGCGCTCCCGCCGAACTGCGCGATTCGACCTTGGCCGCTATGGCTAATCCTCCCCGAGGAGCAATACCACAAGGATGGCGGGGGGCAAACACTCGCGGAGGATTTCCTCCCCCGCTTTATCCTCGCCGCCGGTGGTGGCTATTGGCAGGAGTAGCCGCGCTAACCGTTTTAGTGGTCGGGGGCGTGGCGATTAACTCTATAGACAACGAAACGGCGACCAAGCCCGAAAGAAAAATAGTGGTAACCACTTCATCGGTAGTTACCACTACCACCACCACTACTACCACGCAAGTGCCTATAACGACTCGACCCCGCACTGCTACGGTGATCCCTGAGCCGCCTGATGTCCAAGGACCTACTCTGAGCGCGACGATGAGCCCTAACGGATGCTCAAACACCTTCGGCGGTAATTTTGTTTTGTCGGTGCAAGCCAGTGACCCCAGTGGTTTAATCACACCGCTCAGCCTGGCCACTACTAACTCTTCCTCTGCGCCAAGTTCGGTTGCGCCGGGGGCCACGGCGACTATTTCTTGGGCGGGAACAAACAAAACTATTACTTGGACTGTGGTTGCCCAAGACTTGTTGGGCAACCAAAGTTCAATCAGTGGATCGTTTTTAGCCCAGACCAGTCCGTGTCCGTAATCAAGAAAATATTCATGAGCGCCTTTAACTGGGGGCGCGAATTGCAACAGCGCTATAACGCAATTCACGGGTCGAGTTTGGCGGCAGCAATAACGCTCTACGGGTTTCTTGCGCTCTTCGCTTTATTAATTCTCGCGGTGGCGATAATCGGTTTGATCGCGGGAGGTCAAAAAGGGTTCGCCAAAGAAGTCGTCGGTGATTTAGGGATTACCGGGTCGTCCGCTAACTCGATTAGCAAAACCATTCAAACTGCCCAAACCAGTCATCGACTCGGAACGATAATAGGAGTGCTGGGAATTTTATGGCTGGGTTCTAGTTTTGCCCTGGCGATCACGCACGCCTTCAACGCCGCTTGGGGTATTACTGGTCTAGGAATGATCTCGCGCGGGCGAGGGCTCTTATGGCTCGCGGGATTTTCTGCTCTCGCGCTAGGGGAATTATTGTTCTCTTCCCTCTGGTCGCTACTACCAGATTTCTTGTCGCCTCTGTCCGTACTGCTCGGCCTGGTGGTGAATAGTGCTCTGTGGTTTTGGACTTCGTGGATACTCCCGCGCCGAAAAGTTCCGTGGCGGGTCGTCTTAGTCCCCTCGGTGATCGCCGCCGCTCTATTTGAAATACTTAAATTTATCGGCAGTTTCGTAGTTCCCCGCTTAGTAAGTAGCTCGTCTGAACTCTACGGAAGCTTAGGATTAGTTTTTGCCTTGCTCGCGTGGCTACTGATCATAGGTCGGCTAATTGTTTATTTGGCTGTCGTCGAGGCGTGGCGAGGAGAAAAAGGGGTCTCGGCCTAATTAGGGTTGCAAGCGCACGATTTCCCAAACAAAAGAAGAATTTTTGCGGTATACCAAACGATCGTGCAGTCGGTCGTCGCGGTGCACCCAAAACTCCACTTCGTTGGGAATAATTAAATACCCGCCCCAAAACTCAGGAAGGGGAATGTCGTCGTGATCGCCAAACCGCTCACGAACTTTTTCGACTTCAGCCTCTAAAGTCTCTCGGTCTACTACTGGAGTTGACTGGTGTGAAGCCCAAGCCGAAAGCTGACTTTCTCGGGGCCGGCGGCTCCAGTAATCGACTGATTGTTCGGAAGATAGTTTCACTACCGACCCGGTTGCACGAATTTGGCGTTGTTGTTCGCGCCAATAAATAACTATTGCCGCCGCCGGATTAGCCGCGAGTTCGATGGCCTTGCGGGAGGTGTAGTTAGAGTAAAACCGAAACCCGTCTTTGGATACCCCCCGCAGCAGAACCATACGGGCCGAAGGGGCCCCCGCTTGGTCGGCGGTCGCGACCATCATTGAATCCCACTCCCCCACTTGGGCTACTTTGGCTTCATCGATCCAGCGCTCCACTTGCTCCATGGGGCTAGGAGCAAAATCACTAACAGAAATAAGAGCCATGAGCGCAGGGTACCGTGGGATGACCAATAATCACGAGCAGGAGTACGTACATGGCTTTTCATCACGTCGCCATTGCCACCCGAGACCTTGACGCGACCCACCATTTTTATACTGAGGTGATGGGTTTTACTTTGGTCAAAGTTGAAGCCGGAGCTGCTCCGGAGGGGGGCTGGGCCCGACATCTTTTTTACGACACCGGCAACGGTGAGTGCTTGGCGATTTGGGATATCAATGACGATCCGGCTGTCCCCGCGCAGTTCGAAACTTCTATTAGTCGAGGCTTGGGCTTACCTTCGTGGACTAATCACATCGCCTTTAACGCGCCCGACTTGGCCGACCTCGATGGGGCCCAACAGCGCTGGCTCGACCAGGGCTATCCGGTACTACGCGTAAATCACGGCTGGTGTACATCGATTTATATTGACGACCCCAACGGGATTGCCGTTGAGTTCTGTTGTACTACTCAAGTTTTTACCGATGACGATCGAGAACTAGCCGAGCAGCTACGCGTCGCCGATCAACCACCCCTGAGCGACCCTCCTATTCCGGAAATAATTATGCCCGCCAGTTTGTCCAACTAACCCAACCAGTAGGTGATTTGAAAATGGATTTTTCTCTTAGCCCTCGAGCCGAAGAATATCGCGACCGTTTAGCGGCATTTATCGCCGAGGTCGTAAACCCAGCCGAAGAAATTTACGCGCAACAAGTAAAAGAGATCGGCGACCCGCATGCTTCGCCACCGATAATGAACGAATTGAAAACCCAGGCCCGCGCCCGCGGGTTATGGAATCTTTTTCTTCCTGATTCTGAGCACGGAGCGGGGCTAACCAATACCGAGTACGCCCCGCTTTGCGAACTTATGGGACGCAGTCTGCTCGCGAGCGAAGCCACCAACTGCTCGGCTCCCGACACTGGAAATATGGAAATCCTCCACCAGTTCGGAACTCCACTACAGCGCGAACAGTTTCTTGACCCTTTGCTAAACGGAGAAATTCGCTCTTGTTTTGCCATGACCGAGCCGTGGGTGGCCAGTAGTGACGCCACTAATATCGCCAGCACTATTGAACGAGATGGCGACCACTACCTAATCAATGCCCATAAGTGGTGGACTAGTGGGGCTGCTTCGCCCAACTGTCGCTTCGCAATCTTGATGGGTGTATCTGACCCCAACGCCGACTCGCATCGTCGGCACTCGATGATTTTGGTGCCGTTTGATACTCCGGGCTTTAGCATCGTGCGCACACTTCCAGTGTTTGGCCATGACGCGGGTGGGGGGCACTGCGAAACGTTGTTCGAAAATGTTCGAGTACCCGCGCAATATCTTCTGGGTGAAGAAGGCGGTGGATTCGCCATCGCCCAAGCTCGCCTCGGGCCAGGAAGAATTCATCACTGTATGCGGGCAATAGGGGCGGCGGAACGAGCGCTTGAACTTATGTGTGCTCGCGCCCAGCAGCGCGTGGCGTTTGGTAAACCATTAGCCGACCAGGGTGCTGTGCAGCGCGATATTGCTGAGTGCCGTATTGAAATAGAGCAGGCTCGGCTGCTTACCATGAAAGCCGCTTGGCTAATGGACACCGTGGGGGTAAAAGGAGCCCGGATAGAAATTTCGGCCATCAAAGTAGTAGCCGCCCGAGTTGCTACTGCAGTAATTGATCGGGCGATTCAACTCTTTGGTGGCGCGGGAGTATCAGACGATTGGCCGTTAGCGCAAATGTGGACTTACGTGCGTACCGTTCGCTTAGTTGATGGCCCCGACGATGTTCATCTGATGCAAATTGCTCGACGGGAGTTGCGGCCTTACGAAGGCTTTCGCGTTTAAGTTTCTTCGTGCGTAGAACCGTGGGTGACTAAAGGCGATTGCGCTAACGCCACCGTCCCTAGCACCGCCGCCGCGATAGCCACCAAGACAACTATCCACTCGAGCGCCCCTTGAGCACCGATGGTTTCTCCGAATAGCACTACCCCCAAAAACGCGCTCAAGGCGGGGTTGGCTACCGCAATTACTGGGAGCGAAGCGGCGACGTGGCCGGCTTGGAACGCGCTCTGGTTGACGATTAATCCGATGATCGAAACCGCCACCAATACGTAGAGTTGCCAATGAGTAAATACTTCGACTATTCCTCCGTCCAAAAGATCGACGGTTGACTTGGTGAGTACGGCAGTGAATCCATAGATTGTTCCGGTCGCCAGCCCAAACCAAAACGCCCGGCGGTTAGGGGGGACACTCGGCCGGCGTCCCCAAAGTAAAGCCAGAGAAACCAGCGCCGCTACTGCCACCCCGGTGGCGACCCAACCTAAGACGGGGGCGCTTGAGTTGTTGCCGGTGGGATTACCCACAATCAAAAATGTCGCCAGCCCAATAGTCACCATAAGAGCGGGGATTATTTCACGGCGCCCGATGCGTTGTTTTTCAACAAATGCCGCCAGAGGCACCGAAAACAACAAACCGCTGACCATTAGCGGTCCGACTAAAAGAAGCGAGCCAAACCCTAAAGCCAGCGCCTCAAAAAGATAGGCCCCAACATCGATTAGAACTCCCAGTAACCAGAGGGGTTTTTTGGCCAAAGTCTTAATGAGTCGAAACGACAAAGACAATTCGGGTGATTGCTGAAAGGCGATTCTCTGTTGAGTAACAGAAGCGATAGCGTAAAAAAGCCCAGCCGTTAGAGCAAAGATGACCGCTAAAATCGTATTAGACATTTTTTTCTGAACTAATTCCGTGGTCGCGTAATGGGCCCACGGTTAGACCTCGGGTCGTTATCTCTTGACTAATGAGCGGGAGTGAGCCCAAGGTATTACGCCAAGAGTCTTGGTAAGATTCTCCGTCGGTGTCGTGTAACAAAATCGTTCCCCCGTCGAGGTAGCGCTTAACGACATCGTCTCTTATCGATTCGGGAGTGGCTTCTTTGCGCCAGTCTCGCCCCCACGCCGTCCAGAGAACAGTACGAAGTCCGACTTGTTTGGCTTTGCGTAAAGCGGTCCCGGAAAGAATTCCAAAGGGAGGGCGAAACCACATAGGAACCGCGCCAGAAAGATCAGTCAACGTATCGAGTGCGCGCTGAATGTCGTCGCGCACCGCTTGAGGTCGGCGGCGCAAAACATTCAGATGCTCATCTCCGTGTACTGCTATTTCGTGGCCCGCGGCCGCTATTTCGCCCACCAAGCCCGGGGCGAGTCGGGCTTTGGTTCCGAGCATAAAAAATGTGGCCTTCCAGCCCAGATCGTCAAGGGCGGAGAGGATGGCGGGAGTAGAAGCCGGGTCGGGGCCGTCGTCAAAGGTAAGCGCCACATGGCCAGCCCGCCCGCGACCGACCAGATTGGGAGTTAGCCGGTAGCCGATGGGGGAAACCCCCGCCAAAGCGGGACCCGCATGGAAAGCGGTCAACCCCGCCGCGCCCACGACCACTACCCCACCGACCACTATCGGAGCAATCACCGCAACTGCCCTAGGGGCTGGATCTGTAGTCCTTTAGTTTGCGCTTGCTGGTAAAACTTTTCCAGACTCGCCTTCACCGCGGTGGCCGATTTTTTACGAGCGTCAAGTAAATAAATTTTCCGGTCACTCAAAGTAGGAACTGTGGGCGGTAAAAACTTATTATCGGCCCGCACTAACTTTGATTTAATTTTACCAGTACGGCAATAAAACTCATCGAAGGCATCGATACTCCGACCAGGCATAAAAACTTTGGGGGACAAACCGCTAGCCTTGGCAAGGGCAAGAGAAGCGGTGTCGCAGTCGTCACGCGACCGGTTCCACCGCAAGGTGCGGCTCACACCCATGCCGCCGTTAACGATATCAAAATTAGAATCCGTTAGCTGGTGTAAAATTTTGTGCGAATTACGAGCCACTTTCGCATCAACAATCACACTCGCGTTAATTTTATGGATCGCGTTGTCTAACGCCCAGTTATTAAGTTCGCGTTGATCGACCCGCACTCCAAGGTAGACCGTGTTAGTGACCCCTTTAGGCGCTTTAGCCACTCCCACGCCTAGAGCAGCAACTCCGTGGACTCCAATAGTTAAAACTGCATAAAGGATCACCAACACTGCTGCTGCCGACCCGAGTCGCCGCATCCCGCGCGGCGAATCAAAAGGGGCCATCAGGGCCGCTGAGTCAGTAGCGCTCGCAAGTTCCTCCACCGATTCGGCGGGGTCACTCACAAACAGCGCGTGTCCGGCGGCGATCATTTCGTCGCGCTTCGAGCCTGGAGTTGTGGTGTCAGCCAATGCATCGGCCAATTCGGCCTTGTTGTTTACTCGACGCGTGACTCCGGCTTGAGCCATAACTCGGGCATTATCTTTCCCGTGGCCGGCGATTGATTGATAAGAAATGACGGGCAAACCCGAAGCGAAGGCCTCCATAGCCGATAACCCGCCGGCATTTTCGACCAGAGCATCGCTGGCGGCCATTAGCGAAGGCATTTCTTCAGTCCAACCCAAAATTGTTCCGGAAAAACTTTCGGCCAATAAATTGGCTCGTAAATTTTCGTCTTGGCCGCAGACCACAATCGGGTGATACTCCGGTCCACACCCAGCTATTGCTTGGGTTGTGCTCTTGAGGTCGCCTACCCCCCAAGACCCCGCAACAACCAACACCGCTCGCGTGTGGAGTTCAATGCCTAAACGGCGACGGGTATCGTCACGCGTTACGTAAGAGAAATTAAATCGTTCGGGAACCAACGGGCCGGTAGCCACGCTGGCATGGCTGCCACGTTGATTGGCGCGCGTGGCCGATTCGGGACTAACCGCGAGATGGAGATCAACCCCGGGGTGCACCCAAAGCGAGTGAACGGCAAAGTCGGTAAGAAAAGTAGCGACGGGTACTTTTAGCCAGTGCTTAGCGCGCATACGCCCAAGGACTAATGAAGCCAGCGGGTAAGTAGAGACAATGGCATCGGGGCGAGTCTGAAGGAGAACGCGGCGAATCGGGCGTCGGGTTAATAGCCCCATCGCCCAAACTACTGGCGCCCACAAAAATGCCCCGCCGCGACTGAAGGCCTGGTAAGTCAGGTCGTAAGTCCAGGCGAAGTGTCGGAGTTGGAACTTGTAACTCCAGCGAACTACTCCCCCGAGGCGAAACGGGATCATCTCCATGTAATCGACTATCTCGGCTGAGTTCCCTTGCGCGATAAGTCGAGCGGACAATTCTTTAGCCGCTCCGTCGTGACCGGCGCCCATCGACGCGGAAACAATCAAGATTTTGCGAGCCATAAACCCTTACGCTACTTGACCCAAGAAGACCTGAAGGGAGACAAGGGCGAGAGGGGGGCCTTGGGTCGTTCTCGTGCCGAGTCGTACGATTAAAGACGGGCAACGTCCCCAGTGGCCCAGACGAGTTACCCGACTTGCGGGAGATATCTGAAGGATTAACCGCAGGTTTGAGCCAGTTGTTGGCTGAGACCACCTGAACGACAAAGGTTTGGTCTGGCGCGGCTCGCCAATCGCTGAGCGTGTCTGTCCTCGCCGACACCAGCAACTACGGTGGCGATGTGCCATTATCAGGCGATAAACACCGCCAATAAAATTGAAAGGGGAAACTATGGCAAGTAAACGCCCGGCCAAGAAAACGACCAAGAAGGCTCCGGCCCGTAAAGCAGCCAAGAAGGCTCCGGCGAAGAGACGCCCGGCCAAGAAAACATCTTCGGTAAAGATTGCTCCCTCGGCGGTGGCTGATACCCGCTCGTGGTGGGATCGACTCATTGGCAAGCCCTAATCAAGATAGCGTTGCGGCGTGAGTTGGATGAACAAAAAATCCGAAATGGTGGACGCGACTAAAGCGTTGCCGGGACGATCTTCTTCAATGCCCGTTCCCGAGCACCACGATGTGTTGGGTTCACCGTTAACCGGACCCTTCGCACCCAACTTGGCTCGAGCCGAATTTGCGCTGGGGTGCTTTTGGGGCGCCGAGCGATTATTTTGGACTATTGCCGGAGTAACAACCACCGCGGTGGGTTACGCGGGAGGATTTACCGAAAACCCCACCTACGAAGAAGTCTGCTCGGGACGAACTGGCCACACTGAAACTGTGCTCGTCATTTTTGATCCCGAAATCTGCCCCTACGAAAATCTACTTAAGGTTTTTTGGGAGTCCCACAACCCAACTCAAGGAATGCGTCAGGGCAACGACACCGGAACCCAGTACCGGTCAGCGATATTTACCACCACGCCCGAACAAGCCCAGCAAGCCCAGCAGTCGGCCCAGGCTTTTCAAGCAATGCTCACTGCTGCAAGTCTCGGGACTATTACCACCGAGATCGCTCCGGCCGGAAAGTTTTACTACGCCGAGCCTTACCACCAGCAGTATCTCGACAAAAATCCCGGCGGCTACTGCGGCCTGGCCGGAACCGGGGTTACTTGTGCAATCGGGAACTTTATCCCCGAGTAATAAAACCGACCCCTAATAGAACCAGGACCCCTAATGGCTGACACTCCAGCAGTACTCCAGCGTTCACGGCAAGGCCGAGCAGAAATACTGTGCCTTAATCGCTCCGACGCTCGCAACGCAATGAATCCTGAGTTGTCCTTAGCCATAGAAAATGCTCTTGACGACATCGAAAACGATAACGAAGTCGCCGTAGTAATTGTTACTGGTTCGGGCCCAGTATTTTGTGCGGGCGCAGACCTTAAAGTTGTTGCCCGGGGAGAAGGTTTGGCAATCAACGCTCCCAAAGGTGGGTTCGGTGGTTTAGTGCAGCGTGATTTTCCTAAACCAATTATCGCCGCGGTCAACGGACCGGCTTTAGCAGGTGGGTTCGAGTTAGTTTTGGCCTGCGACTTAGTAGTAGCTGCCAAAACCGCCACTTTCGGACTACCCGAAGCCAAGCGGGGTTTGCTGGCCGCGGCGGGAGGGCCCATTCGTCTCGCCCGTCGAGTTCCGCTCGCTACTGCTTTGGAGATCGTCATGACCGGCGACCCCATTACCGCCCAGCGAGCCCTTGAGTTGGGATTAGTCAACCGCTTAACCGACACGCCCGACCAAGTAGTAGCCGAAGCGGTGGCCCTAGCCGAACGCATCGGCGAAAACTCTCCGGCGGCGGTGCGGGCGGGCAGAAAACTCACGCGCGCGGCAGCCGAAGTGTCTGAGGGCGAGGCGTGGACGCTCAATGCGCAACTAGCGGCCGAAGTCTTTCGTAGCGGTGACGCCATAGAAGGGGCGACCGCCTTCGCCGAAAAGCGCCCTCCCGTTTGGAATAGCTAAATATCAGACCGAAAAAGGTTTATAAATAAAGGATTTTCAACAATACGACGCTGGGAGCGATCACTCCTAAGATTAGGTAGTGACCGCAGACACCCCTTCGCTAACTACTAATGAGGTAACCGACTCATTACGGGTAGAAGATCTCGCCGAGGCAAGCGGACTGTCGATCGATACTATTCGCTTCTACCAAAAACGCCACCTGATCCCCGCCCCGAAGCGTCGCGGCCGAGTGGCGTGGTATTCGTCCGAACACATAACTCGAATTAATCGCATCCGAGAGTTGCAAGAAAGTGGACTTTCGCTGGCGCTCATCCGAAGGCTGCTTGACGGCGAATTAAATCCCGCCGACGCCCCGTTGGCAGTGGCGGTGGCTTTTGAAGTTGGGGGCGAACTCATCACTCGCGCCGAGCTCGCCCGGCGCACGGGTGTACCCGACGAGATTTTGGTGACTATTGCCAATCAAGGTTTGCTGCGCCCACAAATTAAAGATGGGGTTGAATATTTTTCTGCCCACGACGTTTCCGTTATTACCGCCGGAGTGCAATTACTCGATGCCGGATTACCGTTTTCGGCGTTGCTCAGTCTGGCCCAACGCCAACACGAAATGACCAGGGCGGTTGCCGTCGACGCAGTGGAAATGTTTGACCAATACGTGCGGTCTCCACTGCAAGAGAAGGACTTATCTGACGACGAGCGCGCGCAGGCCCTAGTTGCCGCGTTCGAGTCGTTGTTACCGACGGTTACTGCGCTGGTTGCCCAGCATTTTCGTGATGTGCTGCTCGAAGTCGCCCAAGATCATCTCGAAGCCGTCGGCGAGTCGGCCGAACTTTCGTCTCCTTACAACTCAAATTCAGATCGGGGGGTTTAAAAATGAGCCAACCCGACCCCGTGCTTGGCGTGAACGGCGAGTTGCCCCGCGGGGAGAACAAACGTCAGGTTGTAGAGGAGATGTTTGACCGAGTGGCCCCGGGGTACGACCGGATGAACCGCATCATCTCGCTGGGCCTTGATACCCGCTGGCGCAACCGCACCCTAGAGGCTCTCCGCCTCGCTCCCGCCGCCCGGGTGCTTGATTTGGCCTGTGGCACCGGTGATTTTTGCGTTGACCTCACCGCCTCGGGCTACCGAGCCGTCGGGGCCGATTTTTCTGCCGGCATGTTAAAAGCGACTCGTACCTCGGCTCCCCTCGTACGCGTTGACGCCGCCGCTCTCGCCTACCCCGCAGAATCATTTGATGCCGTGGTCTGCGGCTTCGCTTTGCGTAACTTCGTCGACCTAGTCCAGGTATTCGCTGAAGTCGCGCGAGTGTTGCGACCCGGTGGACGCTTCGCCGCTTTAGACGCCGCCGTACCCGAATCGTATTTAGCCCGAGCCGGTAACACGGTGTGGTTTAGAGGCGTAGTACCCGTACTCGGACGAGTGCTCTCGCGCGATCCCGAGGCTTATCGATACCTTCCGGCTTCAACGGCTTACCTCCCTGAGTCTGAAGCACTAATAAACCTTCTCGTCGACTCAGGTTTTACCAACGTAGAGCATACGACTATGACTATTGGATCGGTTCAACTCTTAACTGGAACTCGGTCTTGACTACCGCGGCGGTCACTGATTTTTCTTGGCGGGCTACGAGCCGTGAAATTGATGACCCGAATGACATTCTCGACTATTTAGGTCCCGATGGATTTACTTGGATAAAAAACGGATTTGGTTTTGTAACTGCGGGTCGCATAACCCGGGTTGAGCCCGAGAACGCTCTAGCCGTCCTTAGCCAAATTGCCCATGACGATTTGACCGAGTTGGTGGGGTCGGGCCCTCTAGTAGTGGGCGCGCTTCCCTTTGCGGCCGACGAACCGGCGGATCTCTTTGTGCCCGCGCGCATCGTGGGCCGCAACGCAAACGGTCAAGCGTGGATGACCGAAATAGAAGAGGCTCCGTCTTGGCCGGCCGACAAGTTGAACCGGCCCACTACCTTTAGCGTCACCGGTGGTACCCCTAAACCTTTATGGGATAAAGCAGTAACCGCGGCACTGGCCCGCGTCGAGGAAGGGGCGATCGAAAAAGTGGTGCTGGCTCGGAGCATTGAAATAACCGCCGACCAAGCGTTCTCGGTGACCGACATTCTCAGCCGCTTACGGCGCGATCAGCCCGGCTGCTTCGTCTACTCCACCGGCGGATTTCTGGGCGCGAGCCCTGAGCTTTTAGTTCGCCGCGCTGGAACCACGGTTACTTCGTCGCCGATGGCCGGGACGGTGGCGGGAACCAGTTTTGCTGCTATCGAGCGTCTCCGAACGTCAGCCAAAGATGGGCGAGAGCACGATCTCGTAGTTGAAGCCATCTTGGCGGGGCTGGCCCCGTACTGTAAAAACCTGGACGCGGTTGTGAAGCCGGAAGTAGCGGTGCTCGCCACGATCTCTCACCTTGTTACTCCGATTCGAGGTCAACTCAACGATCCGCCTTGTGACGTTCTCGCTTTGACCCGAGCCTTACACCCCACCCCCGCAGTTGGAGGTACACCCACCGACGCGGCGATAGCGTTAATCAAGCAACTAGAAGACTCGTCCCGAGGTTTTTACGCCGGGCCCGTGGGATGGGTTGACGCTAAGGGCGACGGAGAGTTTGCTCTCGCGTTGCGGGGTGCTCTCATAGACGGGACGCGGGCCACGATGCACGCAGGGGCGGGGATAGTTGCCGGATCGGACCCCGAGACTGAATGGCGAGAAACTGAAGCCAAGTTTGCCCCGATGATCGCCGCGCTAACTAATCTTTAAACCTTCGTAACCGCCGCCACTGCTTCCCACACCGCTTGGTGGCGAGCCACATTGGTTGTGCGGTCAACCCGCACCACTATCACGCTTACCCCCGGGGTGGCGACCGCGCGCCCAAGGGTGTCGGTGAGTTCGGCCGCCTCAGTTACGCGCTCGGCGGCAATCCCGTGAACGGCGCAAAGATCAACAATATCAACGCCCGTAGGGGTACTAAAGAGAGTTTCGAAATCAGAGGCCGGTAACGCTTGGGCCGGAGGCAGAAACGAAAAGATGCCCCCGCCGTCGTTATCGACCACCACCAAAGTGGCATTAATCCCTCTAGTGGATGCACCGATCAGGCCGTTGCTGTCGTGCAAGAAGCACAGGTCGCCCAGCAAGGCCACTACTGGACCGTCAGCCACTTGGGCGCCGCCCAAAACCGTCGACACGAAGCCGTCGATTCCGTTCACGCCACGATTACCCAACATACGCACATCGGGGCGGGGAGCAGAGAAACTGTCTACGTCGCGCACCGGCATGCTCGAGGCGACGAAAAAAGTTGTCGCGGCGGGTAAAGCCGCCACCACATCACGAGCGATGCGACCTTCGAAAGGATCGGACCACTCGGAGCAGGTCTGGTCAATTACTTTTCGAGCGCCGCTCTCGGCTTGCGACCAAGTCTCGCTCCACTCTTTGGCTCGCGACTTATCACGTAGCATCGGAGAAATTTTATCAATAACGGCAGTTAAAAACTCTTCCCCATTAGCCGCTACCCGCTCGGTGGCTATCTGGCTGGGGTCGGCCCAAATGCCGGCCGGATCGATCAGCCAAACCGGCGCCCCTTCACCGGCGGCCCGCGCGAGCCACGCGTTGGCAACCTTGCTCGTCAGCGGAGCACCGACTTGTATAACTCCGCTCGGCTGCACCCGAGAGGCAAACTCGTCGGAACGTAAAAGTGCGTCGTAGGTTGAGATCGCCTCGACGCCGCGCCCATTAGACAAGGGGTCGGCGAGGAATACCGCCCCCGTAACCGCACAGAATTGGGCCGCGACCCGCGGGCTCACATTGGCTCCGGGACCGAGCACTAAAACTGCTTTATTCAGATCAGATTCGGCCATCCGGGCGACGGAGGCTAAATAATCTGCGGGCGGCATTGGTCCCGCGCTGCGCCACGGGGCACCGTCGGGCCGGCCCAAAGCGGGAACCACCGGAGCGCCCGTGGGCACCAACGGTTCGCGAAACGCGAGATTGAGATGCACCGGTCCCGCCGGTGAACCCGTAGCGGCCAAAAATGCTTGGGCCGCCATGTCCCGCCATTGCTCGGGCGCACCGGGCAGATCTTCGGGGGGCAGAGGATAAAACTCTCCTCGCACCGCTTTACCATAAAGTCCAACTTGATCAATCGTTTGTCCCGCACCCACGCCTTGAAGTTCGGGGGGGCGGTCGGCGGTGCACACCAATAGCGGCACGCGCGAATAAAACGCTTCCAGAACTGCGGGGAGAAAAAGTGCCGCCGCAGTACCCGAAGTGCAGGCCAAAATTGCCGGCCGCCCCGACACCTTGCCTATGCCTAAAGCGTAAGCCGCAGCCGAACGCTCGTCGAGAAAAACGTGAACCGCAATCCGCGGGTCCGCCGCTACCGCCAGAACGAGTGGAGTGGAGCGTGACCCGGGGGCGATAACCGCTTCGGTTACCCCTGCTCGGGCCCACTCGTCGACGAGGGCACGAGCAAAAGCCGTGGTGGCGTCACCAGTACCAGCCATTAGTCGCCTCCGTATCGGGACGCCCGGCGAGAGCGTGCGACAATGTACGGATGCGTATTCGAATGATTCCGGGCTTCACTTTGCCGGCCGGCTCGTGGGACCCCGTGATTAAATTTTTCGACCCCGATTGGGATGTTCAGGCTTTCGACATCCCCGACGGACTCGACTTTGTTGCCACCGCCGAAACGTTGGGCCATCGGGGCGCCCAAGGAGTTTGGGTGGGTTATTCGCTGGGTGCACGATTGGCTTTGTGCTTGGCCCTGAACCGACCGGAAACAGTAGAACGGCTGGTTTTGATAAGCAGTACGGCCGGCATCGAGAGCAGCGACGACCGTCGCGCCCGAACCGCGGCGGACAACGAGTTGGCGGTGTCGATCGAATCCAACGGCGTCGACATTTTCTTGGAACAGTGGCTCGACCAGCGACTTTTTGAAACCCTGCCCGCCGAAGTAGCTCAGCTGAGCGAGCGCAAGCGCGTCGCCACCGCGCACGGTCTGATCCATCAACTTTTGGTGTTGGGACAAGGAGTTCAAGAGCCGCTTTGGGGTCGGCTCGGCGAACTCGACCTGCCGGTGCTGATAATCGTTGGCCAGTGGGATCGGGCCTACACCCGAACGGGACAACGCCTGCAAGAGGCGATTGGAGACAACGCCACTCTTGCGGTGATTCCAAGCGCAGGCCACGCGGTCCATCTCGAACAACCCGAAGCAGTGGCTCACGAAATCGCCGCTTGGTTGGCCGCCGCCGAATAACGCTCCAGCAAATCGGCGTCGGGGACGATGTTCCTCAATCGCAAAACGCCGTGCTCGGGAAGTAACCGGCGAGCAACCACGTCTTCGGGTAGCGCCGCCACCGTAGCCAGCCCACACGGGTACGCCAGCTCGGGTAAAGCGGCTGCGAGCGCCAACCCAGCCGATACGCCGACCGAGGTTTCCATCATCGAGCTCACCAAAGCGGGCACTCCCGCTACTTCGGCGATTTCGAGCGCGGCTCGCACGCCCCCAAGTGGAGCCACCTTCAAAACCAACACGTCGGCCGCGCCTAGGGCGCGCAACCGTTGGGCGTCGGCCACCGTGCGCACCGCCTCGTCGGCTGCTATCGGAATCGGCGAAGAGCGTCGCACCGTGGCTAAATCTTCGAGGCTCGCTACGGGCTGTTCGAATAACTCCACTCCGAGAAGGGCGAGTTGTTCGGCCACCACTTGTGCGGTCTCAACGGAAAACGCCCCGTTGGCATCGACCCGCAGCGCCGGCCCGGGTCCTACTAGATCACGCACTTGGGCGACCAAGTCGACATCGGCGAGAGATTTGATCTTGATCTTGATCGCGGGATAACCCGCGAGCGCAAAAGCGTCGATCGGGAGGCCGGCAACTAGAGCATTGACCATGACCGCTCGGCGTACCGGAGCGGGAAAGCCCACCGTGGCTGCTTCTTCGGCGGCACGACGGGCCGCTTCGGGCGAACACGGATAACCGGCCACCAACGAAATCTCGCCCCAACCCGCGGGTCCTTCGAGCAGGGTCACCTCTCGGCCCCCCACGATCAAGTGATGGGAAATCAGTTCGGACCCCATCAACTGACCACCAAACCGATAGCCAATAGCACTGCGGTCGCCATTTCGAGTCGAGCGGTTGCCCCCAGAGCGGGAATAAAGTCCGACGGTTGAGTAGCACCCAGCACTATCCGCACGGGAATCACCGCGAGCGGGATGGCCAAAAACGCCAACGCCGAATAGGGGGCCAACACGACTATGGGGACGACAGCTAAAAACGCGACTACTACCGCCGAGACGTACATTCGCCGGGCGGCTTTATCGCCTACTCGCACCGCCAGAGTACGTTTTCCCACTTCAGTGTCAGTAGGAATATCGCGAATGTTGTTGACCAATAAAATTGCGCAAGCAAAAAGTCCGATGGTTAATGACCCCCACCATGCGGAGGCGGGAATGTGCTCGTGTTGAACAAAGGCGGACCCCGCCGTAGCAACGAAACCAAAAAACACCAACACCATCACCTCGCCGAGCCCGTGATAGCCGTAAGGGGCGGGCCCGCCGGTGTATAAAATCGCCGCCGCGAGGGCGAAGACCCCTACGAGCAATAACCACGGAGTGACTAATAGTGCGAGCGCGAGACCGGCGATCATGGCCACCAAAAACGCGAGAGTCGCCGCAGACCTAACCGCCGCGGGGCGAGCCAAACCGCTAGCGGTGATACGCAAAGGACCCGTGCGACCGTCGTCGGTCCCGCGCACTCCGTCGGAATAATCGTTGGCGTAGTTAACCCCCACTTGTAACGCCAAGGCGACCACGAGCGCGAGTCCGGCTCGGTAGAAGTTGACCGCACCGGCCGCTCCGGCCGCCGTACCCACTAAAACTGAGGCCCAAGCTGCACTTAAGGTGCGCGGCCGGGCTCCCGCCCACCAAACTCGGACCCATCCGGCCAGAGTCGTCGGCTTCTCCATTAGGGCCGCTTGGGGTATTTCTCGTAGTTGGGGGCCCGCTTTTCGAGGTAGGCGAGTTTGCCTTCCTGCGATTCTTCGGTCAGGTAGTAAAGCAAAGTGGCATCGCCCGCGAGTTGTTGCACTCCGGCCAAACCGTCGTCGGCCGCGTTCATGGAGGCCTTGAGCAGACGTAGCGCTAACGGACTATTGCGCAACATCATCTCGCACCACTCCACCGTTACCACTTCAAGTTCTTCTAACTCCACCACCGTATTGACCAGCCCCATTTTTTCGGCCATGGTCGCATCGTACTGCTGGCATAAGTACCAAATCTCCCGAGCTTTTTTCTGTCCGACCGAAGCGGCGAGCAAACCCGAGCCGTAACCGCCATCGAACGATCCCACCCGCGGGCCAGTCTGACCAAAGCGGGCGTTGTCGGCCGCTACGGTTAAGTCGCAAACTACGTGAAGCACGTGTCCCCCACCGATGGCGTAACCGGCCACCATTGCCACTACCGGTTTAGGCAACCGGCGGATCTGAACTTGCAGGTCGAGCACATTGAGCCGGCCTACTCCGTTGGCATCGACATAGCCGTCGTCACCGCGCACGCGCACATCGCCACCCGAACAAAATGCTTCTGACCCCGCGCCGGTGAAAATGATCACCCCGACCGAAGAATCGTCTCGAGCCAGCTCAAACGCGTCGCTAAGTTCGAACAGCGTCTCGGGGCGAAAGGCATTATGGACTTCGGGCCGAGAAATAGTGATCTTGGCGATCCGGCCGCCCTTGACCGCTGCGGTCTCGTAGCGAATATCACCAAAAGTGCGCTCACTGGGCTCCCACTTAGCGCCCGGCTTGATCGTCCGTCCGGCGGCTACGGGCTGGGTAGGAAATTGAGTCATTGAGTCTCCAATAATTGGGGGCTTGAGATGTTGGGAGTGATCACTCCTAAGGTACGCTGTCAAGGCATGCCTGACCCAATTCTGACTCCCAGTAAAGCTCCGATTGACACCGCCTTGGTGGCCATTGTGGCCCCAAGGGCACAAGCCGCGGCCAAGATCACCGAAGCCTGGGACAAGGGGGAAGCGGTTTTGGTTCTCGATCCCGCCGCGCCCGAGTCAGCCCGAGCCGAATTGTTAGCTCAACTCGCCCCCACCCACATCGACGATGGAACCGGGCGACGCAATCTCCCTGACGGTCAACCCGTCGCCGCAGGCACGGCCGCGGTCGTAGTTACTTCAGGTACTAGCGCCACCCCCAAGGGAGTCGAACTCACCACCGCGGGACTTAACGCCATTGGCGCGGGGTTCGCGCAAGCGTTAACCGTTACCGAGGCTGACCGCCCGCTGCTCTGTCTACCTCTGCACCATGTTTCCGGTCTGGCCGTTTTAGCCCGCGCCCGATTTTCTCACTCCGAAGTAATCGTGCACCCCAAATTTGATCTTGCCCGAGTATCTCGCGCGCCCGAAGAGCAAGGAGCCACCATTGTGTCGTTGGTGCCCACCATGCTAAGCCGACTGCTCGACGCTAAAGCACCCCTGAATAAATTTCGGTTTGTGATTACCGGCGGAGCCCCACTCACTGAGTCACTGCGAGCGCGAGCGGAGCGCCAACGCGTAGCGGTGGTCGACGCTTACGGACTATCCGAGACTTGGGGTGGCTGTGCCCTCAACGGTCGGCCCCTTCCCGGTATCGAAATTAGAATCACCCAAGAAAACCGCCCCGAGAACACGGGCGAGATATTGGTCCGGGGGGTACCGGTAATGTGCCAATACCGCAACGACACTGCGGCCAGCGAACGAGCTTTCATCACTGATCCCGAAACCGGCCACTCTTGGTTGCACACCAAAGACGTGGGAACCTTCGATCCCGAAGGGCGCTTGGTGGTCATCGACCGCTTGGGCGATTTCGTTATTTCTGGCGGAGTCAACGTCAGCCCGAGCGCGGTAGAAGGAGCGTTGATCGAACACCCCGAAGTTCTTGATATCGCCGTAGGCGGTCGACCCGACGACCACTGGGGGCAACAAGTAGTGGCCTACGTAGTACCCCGCCAAAAGAAACGCCCGCCTACCCTAGAGGACCTACAAAACTTTGCTCGGCGCCGTCTAAGCGCCGCGCAAATACCCCGAGACCTCTTGGTGTGTACCGAAATCCCTCGCACCGCCGGAGGGAAAATCTTGCGCCGACGACTAGCCCCGCCCCCGAATCCGCACGACCTATGATTCCGGCGTGACTGAGCCGACCGACGAACGCGTCTCGCCTCTAGGTCGACCGACTGCTAGTCCGCGGTCAGTTAGATGAGCCAACCCGCGACCTCTAATTACTCTCTCGTTAGCGAGCTCCCCACGCCCGCGCTCGTGGTTGACTCCGCTCGCCTCGACCACAACTTGGCCGCACTAGCCGCAGCACGCCCGGGGCGCACCGCTCGTCCCCACGTCAAGGCGCACAAGTGCACCGCTCTAGCCCGGCGCCAACTCGCCGTCGGCCACGACGCTTTCACCTGCGCTACCCCCCGAGAGATGATCGGCATGGCTCGAGCCGGACTCGGAGCCGACTTGCTCTTAGCTAACGAGGTGATCGACCCGTTCCGACTCGAGGCTTTGGCCGCACTCGACGCGCGCGTCACCATCGCGGTTGACTCTCCCGCCACGATTGCCGCCGCCGCGGCTGCGGGTTTACGCGAATGCTTAGTGGACGTCAATGTCGGACTTCCCCGCGCGGGTTGTTCTCCCGCCGACGCCGGTCGACTCGCCGATGACGCGCGCAATGCGGGCCTGAGCGTGCGCGGAGTAATGGGATACGAGGGCCACACCGTCGGAATCGTCGATCGCGTCGAGCGAACCGAAAAGACTGCTACTGCGATGGCCATTCTTGCTCAAGCCCACTCGGAAGTAGGAGGAGAAATCGTCTCGGCCGGCGCTACGGGCACCTTCGACATCAACTCGGTGGCCACCGAAATTCAAGCCGGTTCCTACGCCCTCATGGACAGCGCCTACGACGATCTTGGTCTCCCGTTCGTTACCGCGTTAGAAATCATCGCCACCGTGATCTCGGTCTCGCCGAGCGAGGGCTACGCGGTAGCCGACGCGGGGCTCAAAGCGCTGGGCATGGACCACGGCAACCCCCGCTTAAATGGTTACCAGGTGTGGTTTTGTTCCGACGAACACATCACTTTTGGCCCCGATGAAGCCTCCCTCCCCGCGGTCGGCGATCGAGTGGCTATCACTCCCGCCCATGTCGACCCCACCGTGGCCTACCACGAAACCCTCTTCGTTACCGAAGGCGAACGAGTAGTTGAAGCCTGGGCCGTCGACCTACGGGGCTGGTAGTTTTTTGTCATGACGGACGAACTGGCTTTTCTCGATGCCGTAGACCAAAGAGAACTGGTCACTAAAGGCGAGATGACCGCGCTCGAACTTGTAGACGCCGCTATCTCCCGAGCCGAATCGCTTAACCAAGAACTAAACGCAATCATTCATCCCCGCTACGAAAAAGCGCGGGCCGAAGCGGCTAGCGCTACCGGACCATTTGCGGGGGTGCCGATCGTGCTTAAAGATCTTGACGGCGCTCTGGCGGGCGAATCGTGTCACTTGGGCAATAAGTTGCTCAAAGAAATGAATTACGTCGACACCGATGACGATTACCTCTTCGCCAAACTGCGAGCCGCAGGATTTATCCCTATAGGAAAAACCAATACCCCCGAATTCGGGTTGATGCCCACCACCGAACCCGAGGCTTACGGTCCTAGTCGCAATCCTTGGAACACCGCCTACAGCACCGGCGGGTCAAGCGGTGGCACCGCCGGGGCCGTGGCTTCCGGCATCGTTCCTCTCGGACACGCGGGTGACGGTGGCGGGTCGATTCGCATTCCGGCTAGCGCGTGTGGTCTTTTTGGACTCAAGCCCAGCCGGGGCAGAATCTCAATGGGCCCCGAACTGGGTGAGGCCTGGGGAGGGCTAGTAGTCCGCCACGTTTTGACTCGTTCCGTGCGCGACAGTGCGGCCGTGCTCGACCTACTCGCGGGCCCCATGCCCGGAGACCCTTATACCGCACCACCTCCCGGTCGACCCTACGCCCGCGAATTGGGAGTCGACCCCGGGCGACTCCGTATTGGCCTGCGCACCCACGCCCCGAGCGCCCTCGCCGAAACCGACCCCGAGTGTGTGGCGGCCGGAGAGGACGCCGCTCGTCTGCTCGAATCGCTGGGTCATAGTGTCGAAATCGCCTCCCCCGCCGCGCTGGAAGAAACCAGTTTGATGAGCGACTTCACTGCGTTGCTCTCCACCGGCGTGGTGTCAGAGATCGAACACCTAGCTAAGTTAGTGGGACGCGAAATTGGCCCAGATGACGTCGAACCCCTCACTTGGGCGCAATACGAAATGGGTTGCAACTATTCGTCGGGTGATTACCTTCGCGCCATCACCAGCGCGCACGCTTGGACTCGACGCGTTATCCAATGGTTTACCGCCGAGGTGGACGGCGGGCAAGGCTTCGATCTTTTGCTCACTCCGACCATGGCCGAACCTCCGGCGTTACTGGGCGACTTGGTGGGCACCACCGACGATCCGTGGCGCGCGCTCGGGCGGGCGACTCCGTTTGCCGCTTACACCGCTCCGTTCAATGTGACCGGTCAACCGGCAATATCGGTTCCGCTCTACTGGGAAGCTAGTCGCGACCTACCCATCGGAGTTCAGCTCGTCGCTAACCAATACCGTGAAGATTTACTAATCCAAGTCGCGAGCCAACTCGAAACCGCTCGGCCGTGGGCCGGCCGGCGACCTCCGGTTCACGCTTAGATTATTTATCCGCCAGAAATATCTTGCGGCCGAGCCTTGCCCGCGCCGATCCACGGCATCATCGACCGCAACTGCTCGCCCACTTCCTCGATCGGGTGCTCGGCCCCTTTGCGCTGCAAAGCGTTGAACACCGGACGGCCGGCTTTGTTTTCCAAGATCCACTCGTTGGCAAACTTGCCCGTCTGGATCTCGTCCAGCACCCGCCTCATTTCGGCCCGAGTTTCCTCAGTAATAATGCGCGGTCCTCGAGTCATGTCACCGTATTCCGCGGTGTCAGAAATCGAGTAGCGCATGTTGGTAATGCCCCCCTCGTAAATGAGGTCCACAATGAGTTTCACTTCGTGCAGAGTCTCGAAGTAAGCCGACTCAGGCTGGTAGCCCGCGTCCACCAAAGTGTCGAAGCCCGCCTTGATGAGTTCGACCACTCCACCGCACAACACGGTCTGCTCACCGAAGAGATCGGTTTCAGTTTCTTCTTGAAAAGTGGTGTCAAGCACTCCGGCCCGAGTGGCGCCAATCGCGCGGGCGTAAGCCAAGGCCGTGCCTTTAGCTTTACCCGACTCATCCGCCGAAACCGCCACCAGCGCAGGAACGCCGCCGCCTTCTTCAAAGGTTCGTCGCACTAAATGACCTGGGCCTTTAGGGGCGATCATCCACACGTCGATACCCTTAGGGGGGCGAATCTGGCCAAAGTGAATATTAAATCCGTGCGCAAACGCCAACGAGTCGCGCTCTTCGAGGTTGGGCTCAATGTCGCTTTCGTACACACTGGCTTGTTCGGTGTCGGGCAAGAGCACCATAATTATGTTGGCCTCTTTACACGCGTCCGCGATAGTCAGCACCCGCAGACCCGCGGCCTCGGCTTTACTCCACGAACTTGAACCGGCCCGAAGGCCAACTCGCACATCAACGCCCGATTCCAACATGTTGAGGGCGTGCGCGTGTCCCTGTGATCCGTAACCCAATACCGCCACCCGGCGACCCTCTAATAAACCGAGGTCGGCGTCAGCGTCGTAATAAATAGTTGCGGCCATGAAACTTTTCCTTTCGACCCGAACCGCAAAGAACGGGTCTAGTCAATAGTTGGATTAGTGATTATGAGGGCTGATCCTTTACCGCCCGCAGGCGAGCGGGTCTGCGGCCAAGTTTAGGCAGAGCGATGAGACCCGTCCTCTGGATCTCAACGATGCCAAAGGGGGCGAGCAAATCACTCATGGCGTCAAGCTTTTCCGGCCTTCCCGCGACCAAGATGGTAATGGCGTCATAGCCCACATCTTCAATACGAGCCTCGAAGATGGCCGCCAGTTCAGTGATCTGGGAGCGAACCTCCGACGACGATTTCACCGTCACCAACATCAACTCGCGTTCAACCGCTTGGTCGGGTGAGAGTTCTTGAATTTTTATGACCGGAATCAACTTGTTGAGTTGCTTGGTCACCTGCTCGAGCGGAGCCGAATCGGCATCAACCACGATGGTCATGCGGCTGTAGTTTTCGTCTTCGGTGGGGCTGACCGCTAAGGACACGATGTTAAAGCCGCGCCGAGCAAACAAACCCGAAACGCGCGTGAGCACACCAAATTTATTCTCCACCAGCACCGCCAAAATATGGTGCTTGGGAGCAAGCTCGCCGTTCATCACTTACCCCGCAGTCGTTCGGTGTCCGGATCGATTATGACATCGCTATTTGATGTACCCGCGGCCACCATCGGGAAAACTTTCTCCCGATAGTCGGTACGAAAATCAATAACCACTGGCCGGTCATCGATCTCGTTGGCTTTTTCAATCGTCGGACCCACGTCTTCGGGTGAATCCACGCGAAAGCCCACGCAACCCATCGCCTCAGACCACTTCACGTAGTCGGGAAGATCCGGAGACAGATAAACCTCGCTGTAGCGCTCTTGGTAGAACATCTCTTGCCACTGGCGCACCATTCCGAGATAGGCGTTGTTGAGGATCGCGATCTTGACCGGGATCCGCTCGGCCGAAGCCGTAACCAACTCTTGCGCGGTCATCTGAAAACAACCGTCGCCGTCGACCGCCCAAACCGTGCGCTCGGGCATACCCACCTTGGCCCCGATGGCCGCGGGCACAGCAAAGCCCATCGTGCCCAAACCGCCCGAATTAATCCAGGTGTAAGGGTGATTAAAGGTCCAGCGCTGACTGGTCCACATCTGGTGCTGCCCCACCCCCGAGGCCACGATGGTGTCGTCGGGGCTGAGCGCCCCCAGTTGGTCAATACAAAACTGCGGCTTGAGCGGGCCGTCATCAAACTGCTCGTAGACCAACGGGTAGCGCTCTTGATAGTCGCGCAAATGATTGCGCCACTTCTCAATTGACGGCCAACGCGAACCACTTTTCTTACTCTTTTTGTCTTGGTCGGCTCGCACCGCTTTGATCATCTCTTCGATAACTAAACGACAATCACCCAGAAGTGCGACATCGGGGCGTCGCACTTTCCCCAACTCCGCCGGGTCAATATCAACATGAATAATCTTGGCCTCCGGAGCAAACCCGTCTAGTTTGCCGGTAACGCGATCATCAAAGCGCGAACCCAACGCAATTAGCAGATCAGATTCTTGCATGGCGGTAACCGCGGTGTAGTTGCCGTGCATTCCCGGCATCCCTAAACACAATTCGTGATCGTCGGGAAATGCGCCGCGGGCCATGAGCGTGGTCACCACCGGAAAGCCAGTCATTTCGGCCAACTCGCGTAGAGCCGCTGCTGCTCGGGCTTTTAAGATTCCTCCCCCCGCATAAATAATCGGACGCTTGGCCTCGCCCATCAGGCGCGCCGCTTCCTTGATCTGCTTGGGATGGCCCTCGGTGGTGGGCTGGTAACCCGGTAGGTCGATAGCCTCGGGCCAATACCAATCCATTTCCTGCATGGCGATGTCTTTGGGCACATCGACGACCACTGGACCGGGCCGCCCCGTCGTGGCCACATGAAACGCCTCTCGCACAACTCGAGGAATGTCTTGGGCGTCGGTGATGAGCCAGTTGTGCTTGGTAATGGGCATAGTGATGCCCACCGTGTCGCACTCCTGGAAGGCGTCGGTGCCAATAACCGAATAGGGAACTTGACCGGTGATCACCACCAGCGGGATCGAATCCATATAGGCATCGCAAAGCGGGGTGACGATGTTGGTGGCCGCGGGGCCACTCGTGACCATGGCCACGCCCGGGCGACCCGTGGCGTGGGCGTAACCCTCGGCCATATGGCCCGCCCCTTGTTCGTGACGCACCAAAATGTGGCGGATCGAAGAATCAATGAGTGGGTCGTAGACCGGCAAAATCGCGCCCCCGGGCAGGCCAAACATAACCTCGGTGTTTTCCATTTCGAGGCTCTTGATGAGGGCTTGGGCTCCAGTAAGTTTCATTTTATTCTCGCTTCAGGGTTGGTTTGCGGGACGGATGGCCACTAAAAAACCCCCCGCTAAGGCGAGGGGCGAAGCGCACGCGCGTAGAGACGGCGTGCGCTACGTAACTAGTACTACTACGGCAAAATCACGGGTGTTGTTCATGACTCCTATTGTGCCTCAATTGGGCTCACCCACGCAACATCTAATCGTGAGGAATGTGACCGACTAAATCTGGTGCTGGGGACAGAAATAAGTAGTGCGACCGCCTACCTTTTGGCGGCGCAAAGGCGCCCCGTCGAGCGGGCACGCCCCGCCGGGCAGTCGAGCGACCATGAGATCGCCAGTATGCGATCCGCCCCGGCGACCCAAGGTGCGCAAAGTAGTGCGAATAGCCCGGTGCAGGCGAGCGAGTTCGCTGGCGTCAAGCGAGTTCGCCGGTCGAGTGGGGTCAAAAGCACCCCGCCACAAAGCCTCGTCGGTGAGCAAGTTCCCGAGCCCCGCGATGCGCTTTTGGTCCATTAGTACCGCCTTGAGCGGAGCTCGCGACTTACTCACCGCGGCGCGTAAGTCAACGAGACCGAGACTCAAAGCGTCGGGGCCGAGACGATCCTCGTCGGCATCAAATACCACCGCCCCCAAGCGTCGGGGGTCACGTAAAGCCAACCGTCCGCCGTCAGCAAACACGACCGCAAAGCGGTACCACTCTTTTGCGTCCCGATTCGAAGCGTAAAGCAGTGGGTCGCCCGCCGCTTTTCGATCCACCACCACTCGCCCGCTCATGCCGAGATGTAAACCCACCACCGGACCCGAAAGGTTGGTGTCAAGGAAAAGTTGCTTACCTCTTCGGCGCGCTCGGATGAATTTATGACCGGGCAAGGCCGCGCGCGCCGCGCGCAAAGTCAGACCCCCTTTGAGGTACCACGCGTCGGTGGCCTCCACCGAAACAATTTTGCGCTTAAGCGCGCTCTCCTCAAGAACTAAGCGTGCGGCTTCGGCTTCAAGAATCTCCGGCACCGTTACCTAAAAGTTAGTTACGGCGCCCTTCTCGGCTCCTTGGGCCAAGCGGGCGTACTTGGCGAGAAAACCGCTGGTGTAACGCGGTTCGATCGGCTTCCAATTTTTACGCCGAGCAGCCAAAGTGGCTTCGTCGACCAACAGGTCGAGGGTGTGGGTGTCGGCGTCAATGACGATCTGGTCGCCGTCTTGAACTAACGCAATCGGCCCGCCGTCGAGCGCCTCGGGAGAAACGTGGCCCACACAAAACCCGTGGGTGCCGCCCGAAAATCGCCCGTCGGTAATAAGCGCCGCGTCGCCGCCGCGCCCCGCGCCCTTCATAGCCCCAGTAACCGCCAGCATTTCTCGCATACCAGGCCCGCCCTTGGGTCCTTCGTAACGAATCACCACAATGTCGCCCGCTTTGATTTTGCCGGCCAAGATTTCTTCCATAGCCAACTCTTCGCCGTCGAACACTCGGGCCACGCCCTCAAAACGAGCCCGGTCGAGCCCGGCAACCTTCACCACGCTGCCCTGCGGCGCCAACGAGCCGCGCAAAATAGCGATCCCCCCTTGAGCGTTAATCGGATCGGAAAGCGGGTGGACCACAGTCCCGTCGGGCGCGGGCGGATCAATGAGATCAAGGTTCTCGGCGATCGTCCGGCCAGTGACGGTCATAGCGTCACCGTGCAAAAGGTCGGCGTCGAGAAGCATGCGCATCACTAACCCCACCCCACCCACTCGATCGAGATCGACCATGTGAAAACGCCCGTGCGGTTTCATGTCGGCTACGTGGGGAACTTTGGCCCCAATGCGATTGAAGTCGTCAAGCTCAAGGTCTACTCCCGCTTCAAACGCAATCGCCAGTAGATGTAAAACCGCGTTAGTCGAGCCCCCCAGCGCCATCGTTACCGCGATGGCGTTTTCGAAAGCCTCTCGAGTCATGATTTGGCGAGGCCGCAAACCGGTACGCAACATCTCGACTACGGCTCGACCGCTCTCAAAAGCGAAATCGTCTCGACGCGAGTCGGGGGCGGGGGCGCACGAGCTACCCGGCAGCGACATACCCAGCGCTTCCGCGATTGAAGCCATGGTATTGGCAGTGAACATTCCCGCACACGAACCTTCGCTCGGACACGCGCGGCGCTCGATCTCACCCAATTCGTTTTCGGTTATCGTGCCCGCCGCGCACGCCCCCACAGCCTCAAATACGCTTACGATGTCAAGGGTTTGGTCACCGTAGTGACCGGGCAAAATCGATCCCCCGTATAGAAAGACCGAGGGCAAATTGAGCCGAGCCGCGGCCATGAGCATCCCCGGCAAACTCTTGTCACAACCCGCCAGCGTGACCATGGCGTCAAAGCGTTCACTGTGCATCACGCACTCCACCGAGTCGGTAATAATCTCGCGCGACACCAAAGACCCTCGCATACCTTCATGACCCATTGAAATCCCGTCGCTAACGGCAATCGTCACAAACTCAAGCGGGAATCCCCCGGCGTCCCGCACGCCTTCTTTGGCTCGTTTCGCCAAACGATCGAGCGGCAGATTGCACGGGGTTACTTCGTTCCAACTTGAGGCCACCCCAACTTGAGGTTTATTCCAATCGTCATCAGTCATGCCCACCGCGCGCAGCATCGCCCGCGCCGGCGCTCGCTCCATACCGTCGGTTACATCACGACTGCGGGGTTTCATGTCGGCCATAGGTTCAGACTAACCGCTCATCTAGAAGTTGATTCAATAGTTGCGGGTTGCCTTGCCCCTTCGACGCTTTCATCGCTTCCCCCATCAAAAAGCCTCGCTTCTTTTTCCGCTCTTTGTCGTCGCCCGCGTGATATTGGGCAACGGCATCGGCGTTAGCGGCTATTACCGCATCGAGAATTGTCCCCAACTCACCCGTATCGCTTACCTGCGCCAACCCCTTTTCGGCTACCACCGCTCGGGGCGACGAGCCATCGGCCACACACGCCGCAAAAACTTCTTGGGCCAAACTACGCGACAGCGTGCCGTCACCAATCAGGTCGGCCAGATCGGCCAGCCCTGCGGGGTCGAGAGCAATCGCAGCCAGAGTGCGGCCAGTTTCGTTTAAATAAGCCAGAAGATCGCCAGTACAAAGGTTGACCACATCTCGGGCCGCTCCGCCGGCCAACGCCGCCACCGCCGCCTCGGCGTAATCAGCCAACCCCGGGACATCAACCAAAATGCGAGCATCGGGAAGAGTAATCCCCCACGCTTCGATTAGTCGTTCGCGACGCCGAGCCGGCAACTCGGGTAACGAGTCCCGCACTGCGGCTCGCTGTTCCGCGGTCGGAGCCACCGGCACCAAATCGGGTTCGGGGAAGTAGCGATAATCACTCGACCCTTCTTTCGAACGCATGCCCGAAGTGCGATTTTCGTTTTCGTCCCAGTGGCGAGTCTCTTGGATAATCGTCTCCCCCGTCTCGAGCGCTTCAGCCTGCCGATCTATTTCATGATCAATAGCCCGACCCAACGAGCGCAGCGAGTTCATATTTTTTATTTCGACTTTGGTGCCAAACTCATCGGCCTCTGACGCGCGCAAAGAAATATTGGCGTCAACTCGCATTGATCCTTCTTCCATTTTTACGTCCGATACACCAATAGCGAGCAGCACCGCTCGCAGTTCACTGACATAACCACGCGCCTGTTCAGCCGAACGGATGTCGGGACGACTGACGATTTCTAAAAGCGGAACCCCGGCGCGGTTGTAGTCGACGAGCGAATACTCCGCGTCGTGGATCCGCCCCCCACCCCCCATATGGGAAGACTTCCCGGTGTCTTCTTCAAGATGGGCTCGCTCAATGCCGATCGTCACCCCATCAACATCGATAACTCCGGCTTGTAAAATCGGTAACTCAAACTGGGTGACTTGGTAGTCCTTGGGCATATCGGGGTAAAAGTAATTTTTGCGGGCAAACACCGACTTATCGGGCACGGTGAAGTTGAGCGCCTCGGCCAGTCGGAGGGAAAACTCCACCGCGCGGGCGTTGAGCACCGGCAGCGACCCGGGCAAACCTAGGCATACGGGGCAAATATTGGTATTAGGCGGGGCGCCAAAAGCGTTAGCACACGAACAGAACAACTTGGTGTTGGTGGCCAACTCGCAATGCACCTCTAGGCCGATCACCGGCATCCATTGGGTCTTAGTGCTCATGGGGCCGCATCCTCAACCACGCGGGCAACCCTAAACATTGTCGCCTCAGCCAATGCGGGAGCCAAAATCTGCACCCCAACCGGCATCGAGTCGGCGCCGGTACCCCAAGGCACGCTCATCGCGGGATGTCCAGCCAAGTTGGTCGGGATCGTGCACACGTCTGACTGATACATCGTCATCGGGTCCGCAGTTCGGTCGCCAAGCTTAAACGCCGTGGTCGGTGAAGTGGGCGACAACAAAACATCGCAGCCTTCGTACACCCGATTGAAGTCACGGGTAATAAGTGTGCGAACGCGTTGCGCGCGACCGTAGTACGCGTCGTAGTAACCCGCCGATAAAGCGTAAGTGCCGAGCATGATGCGCCGTTTTACTTCCGGCCCGAACCCTGCGTCACGCGTACGCTCGTTCATGGCCGCCAAGTTCTCACCCTCAACTCGCAGCCCGTAGCGGACACCGTCGTAGCGAGCCAAGTTTGACGATGCTTCCGCCGGCGCAATCATGTAATACGCCGACAGTCCAAACTGAGTACTGGGGAGTGAGACTGATTCGATAGTCGCCCCCGCGGCTTCGAGCGCGGCGGCGGCCGCGAGCACCGCCGCCCGCACTTCAAGAGCCACACCGCCGCCGTTGGTCAACTCATCAATCACCCCAACCCGCAACTTAGCCACTCCGTTTTCGAGGGTCGGAGAAACCGGAGTGAGGGTTTCGGGGATGCTCGTCGAGTCGCGTCGGTCGTGACCCGAGATCACGTCGAGCAACAACGCCGCGTCCGTCACTGAGGCACCAAAGGGTCCGATTTGGTCGAGACTGCTGGCAAAGGCCACCAGCCCATAGCGGGAAACCCTTCCGTAGGTTGGTTTTACTCCCACCACCCCGCACAGGGCCGCGGGCTGACGAATCGATCCCCCCGTGTCCGAACCCAACGCCAACGGAGCAAACTTCGCCGCCACGCAGGCGGCCGAACCCCCGCTTGAGCCACCGGGAACTCGAGTTGAATCATGAGGGTTACGGGTGGGTCCAAAGGCCGAGTTCTCGGTCGATGACCCCATAGCGAACTCATCAAGATTAGCTTTCCCGAGCGGAATACCCCCCGCGCGCGTTACCGCATCAACCACCGTGGCGGTATAGGGCGGCCGCCAGCCTTCGAGAATACGCGAGCCGCAAGTAGTCACCACCCCACGCTGACAAAGATTGTCTTTGAGCACTACCGGCACCCCAGCCAGCGGACCCGGATCGTTTCCGGCCGCCACCGCCGCATCAACTTCGTCGGCCGCGGCGCGCGCCGCTTGTTCTCCGACTAACAGCAGCGCGTTTAGTTCACCGTTGCCAGCATCAATAGTAGCAAGGTAGCCCTCAACCACTTCTCGGGCGCTAACTTCGCCCGCGCGCACTGAGGCCGCGATCTCAATGGCGTTCACGGGGCCTCCAAAATACGCGGCACCCGAAATTGATTGTCCTGCACCGCCGGCGCGGCGGCTAAAACTTCATCGCGGTCCAACGACGGAGAAATTTCATCAGGGCGGACCACATTCACCAACGGCAAGGGATGGGACGTCGGCTCAACTCCCGATAAATCGAGTTCGCCCATATCCCGAGCGTGAATAAGAATGCCCGCCAACTCGTGGGTTAACCGGTCAACTTCGTCGGCGCTCAATCCCAGCCGGGCCAATCCGGCCACGTGCTCCACTTCAGCCCGAGTGATCGCAGTCGGATTTTCGTCAGCCATAGGCGAGAGTCTACGAAATCGCTCGCCTCCGAGCCGAAGACTTCCGCTCGCTCTATCGGGCTCGGCCGACTAATCTGCTCTTAAATACCCCATTGGAGGTAATTGTGGCCAAGCACGCATTTCTATCCGACGACTGGTTCGCCATTATTGAACAACTCGTTGAGGAGCACGGTGCGGACATCCCCAACCACAGCGCCATCCTCATCAATGTCACCGTGAGTGATACTCCTTTTGGCAGTGAACGGGAAATGCACATGGGAGCCGACTCGGGGCGAGCCCACTGGGGGATTGGTCACAAAGAAGGAGCAGACCTCACTCTTACCACCGATTACGAAACTGCCCGTGAAGTATTCGTCACCGGCGACCCTCAAGCGGGCATGCAGGCGTTCATGTCGGGCAAAGTAAAAATCCAGGGCGACCTCGCTAAATTGATGGCCGCCCAAGCGGCCGGAGTAGGCCCAGGAGCCAACAACGCGTTAGCGGAAGCGATCCAAGGGATCACCGAATAGAACTCAACGCCACACCAGCACTAAGGAGCATCATGGCTTTTGCAATAAACCATTTATGGCCAGGCGGTACCCAAGAGCAGTACGACGCGACAATCGCGGTCGTTCATCCAAATGGCGGCGCCGATCTCCCCAAGGGGCAGTTGTTCCACGCCGCTGGCCCCTGCGAAGGTGGCTAACTGATCATGGCCGTCCACGATTCGCGTGCGAGTTGGGAGACCTTCCGTGACGAGATCTTGCTGCCGCGTGCGGCTGGCCTAGCTGGTGGATTTACTACACCAGCAATCGAGACTGATGTCGATTTGCACACCCTCTGGATCGCAAAATAGAACACCTTGGTATTGATCCCTTACGAGTTTAAGAACGCAAGGTGGTGCCCACTAGCGAACCGGTGTGTTCGCCGTGTTCCATAAACACCGCGCCGTTGACAATGGTGGCGTCGTAGCCGGTAGCGTGCTGTATGTAGCGACTCGCACCCAGCGGAAAATCGTGCGCCGCAGTGGGTAAATGCAGCGTCAACGAGTCGAGATCGATAACATTTACGTCCGCGTAAGCGCCCACGGCCAAGCGTCCCCGATTAGCGATGCCAAACAGATCGGCCGTATCCGAAGTTAACCGGCGCACGGCCTCTTCGAGAGTAAAAGTTTTGGTGTCCCGCACCCAGTGAGACAAGAACCATGTCGGCTGGCCGGCGTCCATAATCTGACCTACGTGAGCGCCCGCGTCACCTAGCCCCAAAACGCAATAGTCCTTTTCGAGCATCCACGCAATCGCATCATGGTTTTGATTGATGAACGGAAAACTAAATATCGCCGCCCCGCGAGTCTCACGCGAAATATCCACGAAGGCCTCCACCGCGTCCACGCCCCGACGCTGCGCGTGAGCGGCCAAAGAATCTTCTGCGGTGAAGCGATAGTTGGGTGGCTCAGAGTCGAGGACATAAACCATCTCCCAAGGCAAACGTTGATGAGCCCGCCCCGATTCAATAAGCGCCGCTCGCTGGTCCACATCGTCGAGGGCCGCCAGCCGTGCGTCCACTCCCTTATCGACCAACGCATCCCAGCCGGGAGCCCGATCAAACAAGGTGCGCATACAGAGACCAAAGAGCAGCGCAATACCCCGCGGGGTGGTCTGAGGGCGAATATCGCCGCCGGTCTCTGCTTCGGCTTCCACGCAAGCGAAGACCTTGTCGTGAAGTCGGGGTGAAAAATCAGTCTGGCCAATACCAAAAGTAACTGGACGGCCAGTGCGCCGACGGATCTCGCTCATCCAGTGGATCTCGCTCTCCACTTTTTCTAAATCGGGACCGGCTTCTTCAAACTGGGGCGCAACTTCAAACACTCCGCGCTGGTGGCGACCCAAAACATCACCAATGGCGTAAAGCTCGCGAGTGTCGGCCCAAGTGCCGGGCACCGGACGCCCATCGGGAACTCGGTGCAGCAAAGTTCGACTGGTAGCAAACCCCAACGCCCCCGCGCTTATTGCTTCGTCAACTATTGCGCACATCGCGACAATGTCTTCGTCGGGTACCGGGTCTTGGGTCATCGCGCGCTCGCCCATTACGTGGTGGCGAACCGCACAGTGGCCGACCATTCCGCCGATATTTATTCCCTTAGGAAGTCGATCGACAGATTCGAGGTATTCGCCGTAACTCGTCCAGTCCCAGGCCAAACCCGCCATGATGGAGTCGCGAGGAATGTCTTCCACCGACTCCATCAACTCGGCGAGATACTCCCTCTCGTCGGGCGCACAGGGCGCGAAAGTCACTCCGCAATTACCCATCACCGCGCTAGTCACTCCGTGCCAACAACTGCTCGAGCCCAACGGGTCCCACGCGATCTGAGCGTCAAGATGAGTATGAATGTCAACAAATCCCGGGGTTACCACCTTGTCGGTGGCATCAATTTCTCGAGTCCCCCGCTCGGCCACCTCACCCACAAGCGTTATCCGGTCGCCGTCTACGGCAACGTCGCCTACTTGGCCGGAAGCACCGGTTCCGTCAACAACAAACCCGTTTCGGATAACTAAGTCGTGAGCCATCCCCGAAGTCTGACCCAGTATCTAGGGTCTGTCTAGCGGAGTTACTTATTGTCGCGGGGCAACCAGTACCACGCCCGGAAGAACACTACGACCGAGGTAAAGGTCAAAGCGGCGTAAGAAATCACATCGATCACCGCTCGCTGGCGGCCAATGCTCTCGTTGGTGGCGTTGGCGAAAGTCGACGGGAAAAGCAGCTCGAAAAAGTCGTAGACCCCCCGGCTGGCCGCAGCGATGAAGGTGATCGCGGCGATAAAACAAATCCCGTAGACCGTCACCTTAACTACCGCTCCACTTGCTCCCGACACTGAACCTCGGGCGGGGAACATCGCTTTAGCCCGAATCAGGTGATAGAAAAATACCGCGCCCGAGGCGAGACCGATAACGAGATTCTCCAGCCCGTAACGCAAATTGTGATCGTTAGAAAGACCGAGAGCATTAGGAGTGGCGTACGCACTGCCTCCACTCGACGTTTGGTCGCCGCCCAAACCAGGAATCTGGTTGAGCAAATCGCCGAAGTCCCCCATTCCTCCCGAAGCGGAGATTTTGGGCTTCTCAACGATGAGATCAAGGAACGCGTGGAGTGCTCCGAACAGGGAGTAAATCATCAAGAACAGCGAAACCACCAAAATCGCGCCCAAGTAACGCGCAAAAGAGCGGTTGCGGTTCGCGTCGTTGTCAGTGCGACCCGCCACCAAAATCAAAATGATTGCCACCACAAAGGCGATTCCGATTATTTCTTGCCAAAAACCTAAATCTGCTATTGGACACATACCGTCTCCCCTTTACGATTTTCTAACCGTCGGTTATAAAAAAGCGTAATCCGCCTAACGGCTAATTGGGGGCTTTCGCTGGGGGGTCTAGCCCAGTGCTCGCCCCATTTCGGCTCCTCCGCCGCGACGCTCACCCTCAGGCGCAAGGCTCGGCCCCGCGGCAATGAGTTGAGCCACCGTCCAGCGTTCTTTATCGTTACTGATCTTTTCGGCGATTGAATACGGCTGGTAACGCGCCACTACATCGCCCTGAACAAAGAACGTCTCCCCACTAAAGGGACACTCGGCGGTGGCGAGATAACCCATTAACGGGGAAATGTTTTCCGGAGCGTACATATCGAATACCGACGGGTCGGTCGGCGCCTTGATGACATCTTCGAGCCCCGGGGTTTGCTCAGTTAAACGAGTGCGAGCAATCGGAGTAATGGCGTTCGAACGAACCCCGTAACGACCCAATTCGAGCGCACAGATATTAGAAAAAGCCGCTATCCCCGCCTTGGCCGCTCCGTAGTTAGTCTGACCGACATTGCCCAAGACTCCCGAAGTCGATGAAGTGTTAATAATGGACGCGTTGACTTCATTGCCGGCTTTAACTTGTTCCCGCCAGTAAGCCGCCGCGTGGCGAGTCGGACAAAAGTGTCCTTTCAAGTGAACGGCAATCACTGAGTCCCAATCACCTTCGGTCATGTTGACCAGCATGCTGTCGCGCAAAATTCCCGCGTTGTTAACCAGCACGTGGAGGTCACCGAAAACTTCAATCGCTTGATCGATTAGGCGCTTGGCCCCTTCAAAGTCGGCCACGCTGTCGGTATTCGCCACCGCTTCGCCCCCCATAGCCAAAATCTCGTCGACTACTTGTTGGGCCGGAGCGCGGTCGCCTCCTTCACCGTGAATGTCGCCCCCGAGGTCGTTAACGACAACCTTGGCTCCTTCGCCCGCGAAAAATAGTGCGTGCTGGCGACCAATACCGCGCCCGGCTCCGGTGATAACTGTTACCCGACCATCGAGCGAACCCATAACTCAACCTCCGTAGTGGTAGACATTGTCGAAATCCGAGATTAGACCGTGATGGCGCCGGGGTCTCAGCCGAAGACCGATCCCGGTTTCGCTTTACAAAAACAAGGTTATTTTGGCTCCCCGCCGCACTTTGGTTCCCGCCGCCGGGTCTTGGGCTCGCACCTTTCGCTGCGCCCCAAAATTCTCTACCCCGGCAATCAAGCCCAGTCGTTCTAGCGCCGCGCTGGCCGCTTCGACGCTCTGGCCGACCAAATTAGGAACGGTGATTACTTCTGGCCCCTTGCTCACCACCACCACCACCGCAGAGTCTCGGGGGGCGAGCGCGGCGGCGGCCGGTTCGGTGCCGACTACTACCCCCGTCGCTACGGTGTCGTTGAAGTCATCACGACGAGTAGCGCTGAAACGTTTTTCTTTCAGTACCGCCGCCGCATCGTCGTAAGTTTTACCCGCTACATCCGGAACTGCTATTGGCGCCGGACCATCGCTCACTAGTAAACGAATTGTCGACTCGCGCGGCGCGCGCTTGTTCGCTCGGGGACGAGTAGCCAAAGCAATGTCTTGGGCTACTACCTCATCGGTGCGGCGTTCAACTGCAACTATGAAACCCGCAGCTTCGAGTTTGCTCTGGGCCGCAGCCACTAAGTCACCTTTAACTTTAGGAATCAAAACTTTAGGGGGCCCGCTCGAAACCGTGACTTCGATTTCGTCACCTTCACTGAGAAATTCTCCCGGAGCCGGGCGTTGGGAAATTATCAGTCCGGCGGGATCGTCAACCGTACGCCGGTCACTAACCGTCATCAATAAACCCTCTTTGGTGGCACGCGCCGCCGCGGCCTTGGAGTTAAGCCCGACCAGACTCGGAGCCGCAGCACTCGTACCCCCGCCAAAAACCCCCGCGCCGAGTTGCCCTCCGCCCGAGATCAACGCGAAAGCTGTGCCCAAAATACCCGCCACCGCCACCAACACGACTAGCGGCACCAAACTGCGCCGCATTCGATTAGGGACAGGCTGATCAATCTCCCCCGACTCAAAATCCGCAGGAAACCCTTCATCAGAAAAGGTCTTGGGCGCTCGGGTGTCAATCGACACCCGCGGAACCGCAATCTGGGTTACATCGGGGTCAACCGGTCCAGAAGGGCGAGCAGTCGAAGTGCGGTCCTCACCCCCGAGACGAGTGTGGTCACCCGTCTCGGCCAACGAACCAATCCCGGGTAACACCAGCGCAGCCGGGGCGGGTAACGAGCGAGCCGCGGTAGTGAGGTCGACGCCCATCGTCGCGGCGTCGACAAACCGATCGTTAGGGTCAGGCTGGCCCGCTCGCGCCACCACCGGCGCCAACGGGCCCAACTCTGAGAGTTCCGCGATTCCTTGACCGGAGCGCAGAGCAAGAGTATTGACCGCGGTTTCGCCCGTAAGCGGAACTACTCCGGTACCCGCTTCGGCTAAAACTATCGCGAGCGAATAAATATCCGCCCGACCGTCGAGAGGTTGACCGAGAGATTGTTCGGGGGCGGAGTAGCGCGCGGTGCCCACTACTGTCCCCGCCGGCTCAGTCCACGAAGATTCGGCTAATGCTCGGGCCAAACCAAAATCTGCTACCCGCACAATTCCGTGTTCGTCAAAAAGCAGATTGGCGGGTTTTATGTCCCGATGGACGATGCCCCGACCGTGGGCGTAAGCCAAAGCGGCCGCCACTTGGCGCCCGATGTGAGCGCACTGGGCGGGACTCAAGCGCACCCCGGAGTCAAGAATCGCGCGCAGCGATCCTCCGGTCAGTAACTCAAAAACCATAAAGGCAACGCCGCGGTCTTCGCCCCAGTCGTAAACCGCCATGATGTGTGGGTGCGAAAGCGCAGCCGCCACTCGAGCCTCAGAGCGAAACCGCCGCAAGAATCCCGCGTCGTCAGCCAAATTTCCGTGCAGCACCTTGACCGCCACTCGCCGACGCAGCCGAAGGTCTTCGCCCACATAAACTCGACCGCTGGCCCCCGAACCCACGGCCGCCAGCAATCGGTATCGCTCCGCCAATACGTGACCTACGAGGTCAGTGGGGGGTGAGGGGCTCATGTTATATCTAGGCTACGAGTACTTATGGGGTATTTGGGGTCATGCGAGGCCTGGGCTCGCACCTCGGTACCGTTGAGGCCATGAACGCTCCGGCTTCGAATAAACCCGTTTCCACCCAACCCCCGTCCCGTCGGTTCGCTCACCCGGGGCGGATCGCCGTAGTGGCAGTAATCGTTATTGCCGTCGTGAACCTCGCGGTGTGGGGCTTGTCTCAGTCCGACACCTCAACCAACGGAACTGCGTTGCCGGCAACAATAGAGTCCATTACCCCTCAATCCGGACAACTCATTCGCCTCCAAGACACCCTCTCGGCCGACTTGCGCGACGACCTAACCGGAGTTCTCGTAATTGATGGAGCCGAAGTGCCCGAAGACCAACTCGAGCGAGTAGTCCCGCTCGCGCAAGTAAGTTTTCGACCCGGTCCTAAATCTGACTTAACCAAATTTGAACCGGGTGACCACACCGTAGTAATAAAATATTGGCAACAAGGAAAGCCGCGTCCCACCAATCCCAATAGTTTTTCGTGGCGCTTCCGAGCGGGAGCATAAATTACCACTCGCACACAATAATGCGTCTAAGAGTTGTCGAGAAGAGCGCCAAAACTTTGGTCGTCTAAAATTTCTACTCCCAGGCCTTCGGCTTTAGCCAACTTGGACCCGGGGCTCTCCCCGACCACCACGTACGAAGTACGAGCCGAGACGCTACTCGTCACTTTCCCTCCTCGAGATTCGATTTCTCCTTGAGCTTGTTCCCGAGTCCAATGGGCGAGAGTTCCCGTCAAAACGAAAGTCTTGCCGTCCAGAGCGCCCCCCGCTCCCGAAGTCGCTTTCGGGGCCGTAAGGTCAAGTTTTGCCGCTCGCAACTTATCCAGCACTTTTTTATTAGCCGGTAAGGCAAAGAATCCCGCCACACTTTGGGCGATCACCGGCCCCACACCATCAATACCCGTAAGGGTTTCTTGGTCAGCCGCCACCAAGGCGTCGAGCGAACCAAAGGTGCGGGCCACGGCCATAGCCGCAGTGGGTCCAAGGTGACGAACGCCTAGACCAACCAACACCCGAGCCAACCCCCGAGTCTTGGATTGGCTAATAGCGGCTAACAAATTGTCGACCGACTTTTCCGCCATGCGCTCTAGGGGCAAGAGTCGTTGTTTATCAAGCGCGTAAATATCCCCTACATCGACCAATAACCCCGCGTCGACGAATTGCCGCACCCTTTCCTCCCCTAAACCTTCAATATCAAGCGCGGGGCGACTGGCAAAATAAGAAATGCGCTGAACTCTTTGTTCGGGGCACTCAATATTGATGCAGTGATGGTCCGACTCACCGTCAAGACGCACCAATTTTGTCCCGCACGAGGGACAGTTCGCAGGGAACTTCCACTGGCGCGCGTTTTTAGGTCGCTGAGAAAGTATCGGCCCCACTACTTCGGGGATCACATCACCCGCCTTGCGCACCGTCACCGTGTCACCTACTCGAACATCTTTACGCGCTACTTCATCTTCATTGTGCAGCGTGGCCACCGCCACGGTTGACCCCCCGACCAACACCGGATCGAAACGCGCGAACGGAGTGACGCGACCCGTGCGGCCAATACTCACGGTGATCTCTAAAACTTTCGAAGTTTTTTCTTCCGGCGGGAACTTAAACGCAATCGCCCACCGAGGCGCTTTACTAGTAGTCCCCATCTCCGCTCGCTGGGCTAGATCATCAACTTTTATTACCGCTCCATCGATTTCGTAGCCCAAAGCGTGGCGTTGTTCGAGTACGCGGGCGCAAAACTCCGTCACCTCAGTGATTCTGGTCAATTGCTCGATATGAGAGTTCACCGGAAAACCTAGTTTTTGTAACCATTCCAGCGTGGCGTGATGCGAAGTCAACTCCGGACCCCCGGTTCTTGCTCCCAGTTGATAAGCGTAAAAATCGAGCTCTCGAGTGGCGGTAACCGCCGAGTCCTTTTGCCGCAGGCTGCCCGCAGCGGCGTTTCTCGGATTGGCAAACAGTCTTTCCCCCAGTTCACCTTGGCGATAATTGAGTGCCGCGAAAGCGTCGAGCGGCATAAAAACCTCACCCCGCACTTCAAACCGAGTGGGCAAATTTTTACCCACCAATTTTGCCGGAATTGACTTAATCGTGGCGACATTAGCGGTTACATCTTCTCCCGTTACCCCATCGCCGCGAGTAGCCGCCCGAGCCAGCCGACCATTTTCGTAAAGCAACGAAATCGCGAGGCCGTCAAGCTTAGGTTCACCAACATAAGCGATCGGCTCGGCCACCAACTTAGAGATTCGCACTCCCCACGCAGCGAGTTCCTCGTTACTAAACGCATTGTCAAGCGACAACATCACTACATCGTGAGTAACTGAAGCAAAAGTAGATGACGCCGCCCCGCCGGGCCGTAAAGTGGGGGAATCGGGTACGATCAACTCAGGGTGCGCTCTTTCCAATTCTCGTAATTCAACCAGATAGGCATCAAATTCGGCGTCGGAAATCTCCGGGTCGTCTTGTTGGTAATAAAGTTCGCTGTGGCGGTTGATCAGCGCGCGCAACTGTGCGGCCCGCTTCTTACTCACGGGCCTACCGGTGCGGGAGTGGTAGTGGGAGTCGGAGTAACCGGCACCGGCTCATCGACAAACACGAACGAAGCCAGCGCCACCGCGGCCACGGCGATCACCGCGCTTATCACCACCGCCACCGTTTTCGCCGCGCCCGTCCACGCCCTCCCCCCGCCCGGGTCAAAAGGGGTGTCAACGGGCGAGGCGGGTGCAGGCATGCTCATTACGGCTAATTCTACGGTCCCCAGCACCACCTGCCCTTCCGCGAGACTGTTGGCTATGGGCAATTGGTTACGATCGCCGCGAGTACGGCTCAACAAATTGCGCGTCTTTTGGGTGGCGGTACCGGTTCTAGTCGGTCCGTTGTTCAACTCCGCCCTCGACTCCCAAACCTCGGCCGGCAAGTTAGTGGTACTGGTTTTTCTCTGGATCGCATGGGGTATTGGTTTGGTGGGGGTGCTGACTCCCCGCCCCGCCGGGCTAACCGCGCTGCGCATTATCGCCCCCGCTTTACTGGTCGTAGCCATCGTCAGCGCGGCTTCTTGCCCCGCCCCGGCCGACTGGAAAATTATCATCGGACTCATCGGGGCTTTGGCCGTGGTCGGTCTCATCACCGACCCCACTTTCGCCCGCACCGCGGTCAACGGAGTCGCTTACGGCGATGAATCGCGCTACCCGCTACGCACTCCCCCGGGATTATTTTTTGGGCCCGTCCCGCTCGCGCGCGCCGTAGTAGTAATCGGTCTCGTAAGTGGACCGTGGGCACTGGCGGCAAATAATTATGCTCTCGCCGTTGTTGGTTTTGTCGTCGGAATACCGTTAGCCCTCGGAGCGGCCCGTATCTTGCACACTTTGTCGCGGCGCTGGTTGGTTTTGGTTCCCGCCGGAGTAGTTTTAGTTGACTCCCTGACGATTGCCGACCCCGTGTTGATGGTTCGCCGCCATATTCGCGTCGTGCGCAAAGTCCCCGGCACCGCTACCGTCAGCGCCGGCACCCTCGATCTGCGGTTAGGCGCATCGTGGGGAACCATCAGGGTCGAACTCGACGGCGAAACCGACCTCGTACGCACCCGTCGAGGTAAAAGCAAAACTTTGCGACCCCACTCGCTAGTAGTAGCGATTAATGGCCGCCGCGCTTTACTGACCGACTTACCCCACCGCCGCATTACGGTCGGCTAAGCGACGATCCCGCCACCTACTAACTCGTCACCCCGATACAACGCCACTACTTGACCCGAGGCCACCCGAGCTAGCGGTTGGCAAAGCAACACCTCGGCCGAACCCAACTCACCCATCTCGATTCGACCCCGCCCCAAACTACCGTGCGCTCTCGTTTGCACCGACAATTCTTCGGAACGAGAAGGAGCCGCCTCGGCCACAAAAGTCATGTCTCGTAAAGCCAGCGTGGGAGTGAGCAGATCGACCTGCGTGCCAATAGTCACCGTCGCGCTCGGTCCGTCAACGGCAATCACGTAACGGGGCTCGCCTTGGGCCACTCCCAATCCTTTTCGCTGACCCACAGTGAACCCAGCCAGCGCTTCGTGGCGAGCCACCACCGTACCGTCGATCTCTTGCACTACCCCCGGGCGGGCGGGGGCGCGCGCGGCCAGAAAATCGCCCCGGTCCTCACGCCGTACAAAACACACATCCATGCTTTCGGGCTTAGTGGCGGTTCGTAGCCCCAACCGAGTGGCCTCAGAGCGCACCTCGGCTTTAGTCATCTCGCCCACCGGCAAAAGTGTACGAGCGAGATGGGTTTGGTCGAGCATGTAGAGCACGTACGACTGGTCTTTAGCGTCATCGACCCCTCGAAGCAGTTGCCATTCGCCGTTAGGGCTCTGACTAACGCGGGCATGGTGACCAGTAGCGAGGGCAGAAAACCCCATCGTCACCGCCCGTTCGAACAAGACGCCAAACTTGATCGAACGATTACATTCAACGCACGGATTAGGAGTATTCCCCACCGAGTGCGCGGCCACGTAAGGATCAACCACTGATTCCATAAAAGTATCGGCCAAATTAAACACGTAATGAGAAATACCCAGTTGTGCCGCCACCCGGCGCGCGTCTTCCACATCGCTCACGCTGCAACAACCCGAGTCGGTCTCTCCTCCCCACAACCGCAGTGTCACCCCAGTCACGGTGTGGCCCGCGTCAAGCAAGAGTGCGGCGGCCACCGAAGAGTCAACCCCTCCACTCATCGCCACTAATACTTCGCTCACGCGGCACCCACTTGGGTTCGCAACTGAGCCACCACCGCGGGGATGCGTTCGAGGGCGCCATCAACGTCGGCTTTCGTAGAAGCAAAGCCCAAACTGAGCCGGATCGACGAGCGGGCCGCCGATTCGCTCATACCCATAGCCGCCAACACGTGCGAGGGTTCAGTAGCCCCCGACGAACACGATGAACCCGCCGCGGCGCAAACCCCCACTCGGTCAAGAGCCATCAACAGCACCTCGGCTTCTACGCCGACAATAGCCACGTGGGCATTACCCGCAACCTTAATTTCTCGGTCCCCGTTCTCAACCAAACCTTCAATTCGACTCGACAGGCCGGCCAGCAAAGAGTCGCGTAACGCACCGACCGCGGCCACTTCTGCCGCCCGATTATTGATCGTGATGGTGAGCGCAGTCGCCATCGCCACCACTCCGGCCACGTTGACCGTACCCGCTCGCCAACCGCTCTCTTGTCCTCCACCTTCAATCAGTGGTTCGAGGGCCACCCCTCGGCGAGCGATCAACGCTCCCACTCCCTTGGGCCCACCAAATTTGTGCGCCGAAATAGAGATCAAATCTGCCCCCGCACCCGCCCCCGCTACATCGATCCACGGAACCGCCTGCACTGCGTCGGTATGTAGTCGCGCTTTGGGGGCGTGCTCAGCAATAATCCGTTCAACTTGATCAAGTGGTTGGATGGTGCCTATTTCATTATTTACCATCATCACCGAAACTAAAACCGTATTTGCGTCCAGCGCGCGCGCTAAAGAATCGAGATCGATAGCCCCCGCGCTAGTAGCCCCAATACGACTAACCCGAAAACCTTCGGCCTCCAACCGGTCGGCGGCGGCCAATACCGCTTTATGTTCAAACGCCCCCACCACCACTCCATCACCGACTCCAGCCGCACGAGCGGCACGAGCGGCACCCTCTACCGCTAGGTTGTCGGACTCGGTTCCTCCGCCAGTAAAAATAACTTCACTCGAATCAGCCCCTAAGGCGCTCGCCACTTGTTCGCGCGCTTCTTCGAGCGCCGTCTTGGCTGACCGCGCCGCGGCGTGACTTCCGGACGGATTGGCAAACGATTCCTTAAGAAATGGCAACATCGCGTCTACCGCTTCGGCCCGCATAGGCGTGCTGGCGGCATAATCCAGATACAACATCTCTAAATCCTTCAACATTGCTTTCGCCCGTAGATATCGCCCTGATCGGTCACCCCGGCGGGCCAAGAGGTATTATTCATAATGAAACATCTTCCCACTTCCTGACGATTGAAGTTCATGCGGCCATTTTCCTCAACGCCTATTTCGCGCCCGCGCGCCCTGCGGCCCCGTTTCGTTACCGCCGTTATCTTATTGGCCCTCCTCGGAGCCGCCTGCCTGCCCGTAGCCCCGCAACCCCCGACCGTGGTTGTCTACGGTGATTCCCTCTCGAGTGAGGCCAGCGGGCAACTTGATAACCAACTGCAAACCGCTTTCCCCGGCTGGCGAGTAATAGTGAGATCCCAAGGGGGCGCGGCCTTGTGCGACTTTAAGTCGAATATGCAAGATGACGCCAACCTTGAAGCCGACTTAGTAATCATTCAATTTAGCGGCAACTTTTTCACTCCCTGCACTAATCAGCGCAGCGACGGTTACTTTTTTGATACCGCGTGGGCGATAAATCTATGGCACGAACGCAACACTCCAGTTTTATTTGTAGGCGGACTCTCTCGTGTCGGGCAGCCCGCGAGTATCGGGACGACTGGGGGCGTCTACAAATGGTGGGCCAAACAAACCGCCGCTTGGGGTACCCGTTTCGTTGACGCCAGTACCTTCTTAGTCGAAGACGGAATTTATAAACAAACTCTTCCGTGTTACGCCTCCGAAGAAGAAAGTTGTACTGCGGATAACGATCGCATCAACGTGCGTTCTTCCGATGGTTTTCATTTATGCAATACTCCTGGCTCGGGAGGGTTGGGAAACATGCCTTGCCCCGACTACGCGTCGGGAGCCTACCGATTCGCGTTAGCCATCGTGCGCGCCGCCGCAGCCATGATACCGGGCGCAATTATTCCCAGCGTTCCTGGCCCAGTCACTTACCGCTAGGTTGTCGGACTCGGTTCCTCCGCCAGTAAAAATAACTTCACTCGAATCGGCCCCTAAGGCACTCGCCACTTGTTCGCGCGCTTCTTCGAGCGCCGTCTTGGCTGACCGCGCCGCGGCATGACTCCCGGACGGATTGGCAAACGATTCCCTAAGAAATGGCAACATCGCGTCTACCGCTTCGGCCCGCATAGGCGTGCTGGCGGCATAATCCATATACAGAATATCTAAATCCTTCAACATTGCTTTCGCCCGTAAATATCGGTATGATCGATAACCCCGGCGGGCCAAGAGGTGTTATTCATAATGAAACATCTTCCCACTTCCTGACGATTGAAGTTCATGCGGCCATTTTCCTCAACGCCTATTTCGCGCCCGCGCGCCCTGCGGCCCCGTTTCGTTACTGCCGTTATCTTATTGGCCCTCCTCGGAGCCGCCTGCCTGCCCGTAGCCCCGCAACCCCCGACCGTGATTGTCTACGGTGATTCCCTCTCGAGTGAGGCCAGCGGGCAACTTGATAGCCAACTGCAAACCGCTTTCCCCGGTTGGCGAGTAGTAATTGAAAGTCAAGGAGGCGCGGCCTTGTGCGACTTTAAGTCAAATATGCAAGATGACGCCAACCTTGAAGCCGACTTAGTAATCGTTCAATTTAGCGGCAACTTTTTCACTCCCTGTATAAGAAACCCGGGCTTCGGAAATTACTTTTGGGATGCCGGGTGGACGATAAATCTGTGGCACGAACGCAACACTCCAGTTTTATTTGTAGGCGGGCTTTCTGGTGTCGGGCAGCCCGCAGGTATCGGGACAACTGGGGGAACATTTAAATGGTGGGCCGAATACACCGCCGCTTGGGGTACCCGTTTCGTTGACGCCAGTACCTTCTTAGTCGAAGACGGAATTCATAAACAAACTCTTCCGTGTTACGCCTCCGAAGAAGAAAGTTGTACTGCGGATAACGATCGCATCAACGTGCGCAACACCGACGGTGGTCATTTATGCAATACTCCTGTCTCGGGAGGGTTGGGAAACGTGCCTTGCCCCGACTACGCGTCGGGAGCCTACCGATTCGCGTTAGCCATCGTGCGCGCCGCCGCAGCCATGATACCGGGAGCGATTATTCCCGGCGTTCCTAGCCCAGTAGCCCCGAGAGTGGCGATCCCTGATTTCGCTAATGCACCCACCGCCTACGCCGCGGCCGAAAGCACTCTGCTCGGTCTCGGTCTCGTACCTAGCCAAACGGGTGAAGCCAGCCCCACCGTGGCCGTGGGAGATGTAGTGCGAACTAATCCGGCCGCGGGACAAAAACTGCGCCCCGGAAAGCCCATCACCGTCTACGTAAGTACCGGCCCCTCTGTCACCACCACCACCAGCACCACCAGCACCACCACTACCACCAGCACCACCACTACCACCCTCGGTGGCTAATTATTGATCTCGATTAAGCCGAGATGGACTTTGGGTAGCAAAAGCGGAAAAAAATAATAACTTGCCGGAATAAATGTCACACCCGCAAGCGATACTCCTTACATGACCAAACAGCTGCGCCTCGTAGAAACCAGCCTCGCCATGACCCGGCCGGAAAACGCTAAAACGAAAGAGCGCTCACCCGCCAAACGCCGAACAGCGCGCGTCTACACCTCTTGGCCCTTAAACGACCACACCCGCCAAGTAGGACAACTCGGAGTGGCCGCGGCTCGACGAGCACTCGCCCAAAGCGAAACTAAACCGCAAAGTTCTGAGCCTCAGCGTCGTGCCAGTTAAGCGCGCAACTAAATACCGCGCTTAACTAGCTGCGGTAGTAGTAGTCACTGCGGCCAGTGCAGTGGTGGTGGCAATAGTGGTAGTGGTGGCAATAGTGGTAGTGGTGGTGGTAGGCGGAATGACAATCCCCGATTGCACTTGGCTACGGATTGAATCAAGTTGCGGATAAAACGCATTACCGGGACACGCAGTGGTATCAACGTCTCGATGACCCAATATCGCGCTAGCAAATGAGACTACGGTCCCTGGCCCCCAGCGCACACAATTACACGACGAACCTTGGGCCGTAGTCGAAAATCCGAGCGCGGGGTTAATGCGGGCCACCGACAATCGCCACCGCAGCAAATGCACTAAAGAGTTCCACTGGGCCGCGGGAGGTTGAATATCGGTGTAGTTGCCGAACATCGCCACTCCCACTGAAGCGGTATTAAATCCTCCGGCGTGAGCCGCATTGACCGCTCGGTCAATTCCGCCGGCTCGCCCCTCAAAAATCTGTCCGTATTTATCAATCAAAAAGTTATAAGCGATATCGCAATACCCGAGAGCATCCATATGATAATTCTGAATCCCTCGCATAATCGCGGGGCTATCCCCGGGGTTGTAGTTATTGCTGCCCGCGGTGTGGTGCACCACTGCGAATTTAAGTGCCGGAGCATAGTCAACCGACCCACAAGCAAAGCCGCGCGCGCCCCAACCCGACCGCCCAGTAATGGCGGGCTGTACTGATCCGTCCAGCGGAGTTGGCGCGGGTGGTGCGGGTGGCCGACAAGCAGCGAACAACAACGCGCTAATGGCGGCAAGGGCAAAAATTTGCATTCGGTGGCGCCGAGGGGACCAGCCCAACGCTATTACTGCTAGCGCCACGGCAATCAACAACAGCGCTCCTCCAAACGCGTACCGCTCGGTACCGCTCGGTAGCGACAAAGCCGAAGCTAACGCTCCCGCCGCTCCACTTGGAGCACCGGCAACTTCCGAAGTCACCGCGTTGATTTTTATGTCACTTACTTCGCCCGCTTCTACCACTACGCGTACTGCCGTAGCGTCACTACCAATCCAAACTGGTTCGGTGCCCTGATCGCCCACGGCCTCCACTCGAGCGGCCTCGGCCGTGCCCGCATCAGCCCCAAGGTCGTTAGCAAGGCCGCTTGCGGTCGTCCAGTTACCATCAGAATCTTGAACTTCAACTTTAAAACTGGCGGCGGGGTCACCTTCCCACGCAACCCCAACCAAAGTGGCGTCAGTCGGCGTGATCGGTGATTCCCAACCCGGCCCCACTTCAACTCCGGGGGTCGCAACCGGAACTTCTTCACTCGTCACCGGCGGGGGGGGCGTATTTTCGAGCGCGAGCACCGGCGTGCCGATAAGCACGAGCGCTAGAGCTGGGACGAGAAGTAAGCGGCGCAAGGTGTCCTCTAATTCATCAGGGAAATGGGTCATAAGGCCGCTTTCGCGACCGTTCCTCCACCGGTCAATAGTCTCTCACGCCCCATTAGCCCCACGCAAGGCCAAATCTGAGCCTATGGGCGCTGGGGTCTAGCGTTTAGGTATGGCTAATAAACGAAAGATCAGCCCCGACCTCGCGGGATGGCGCGCGCGAGCGGAAAAAGAACTCAAAGGCGACGACCCCGATCGACTCACCTGGACCACTCCCGAAGGAATAGCCGTGGCCCCTATTTACAGTTCGGCCGACCTCGAAGGGCTCGAGGCCATCAACTCCATGCCCGGTGAAGCACCTTACCTGCGCGGCGTGCGCTCCACTATGTACACCAACCGCCCGTGGACAATTCGTCAGTACGCCGGATTTTCTACCGCCGAAGAATCAAACGCGTTTTACCGCGCCAATTTAGCCGCCGGACAAATGGGGCTTTCGGTTGCCTTCGATCTTGCTACTCACCGCGGCTACGACAGCGACCATCCACGCGTTACTGGCGATGTAGGTAAAGCCGGAGTGGCAATCGATTCAGTCGAAGACATGAAAATTCTTTTCGCAGATATCCCCCTTGACAAAATGTCCGTGTCGATGACCATGAACGGCGCCGTCTTGCCCGTACTCGCGAGTTACATCGTGGCTGGAGAAGAACAAGGGGTCAGTCCAGAAAAACTTTCGGGCACTATCCAAAATGACATCCTCAAAGAATTCATGGTGCGCAACACTTACATCTATCCCCCCGAACCCAGCATGCGTATCGTCGCCGACATCATTACTTACACCGCCACCAATATGCCCAAGTTCAACTCCATTTCGATCTCGGGCTACCACATGCACGAAGCCGGGGCGACCGCCGTACAAGAACTCGCCTTCACCTTGGCCGACGGGCTCGAATACGTCCGCTCAGCCTTAGACCGGGGACTCGACGTTGACCTCTTCGCCGGTCGACTCTCGTTTTTCTTTGGCATCGGCATGAACTTTTTCATGGAAGTAGCCAAACTACGAGCCGCCCGCTTGCTCTGGACTCGCATTATGAGCCAGTTCAACCCCACCCAACCGGCTTCGCTCATGTTGCGCACCCACTGTCAAACCTCGGGCGTGTCCCTCACCGAACAAGACCCGTACAACAACATCGTGCGCACCACCGTCGAAGCACTCGCCGCGGTACTCGGTGGCACCCAGAGCCTGCATACCAACAGTTTCGATGAAGCCATTGCCTTGCCCAGCGACTTCGCCGCCCGTATTGCTCGTAACACCCAACTCATCTTGGCCGAAGAAACTGGCATCACTCATGTGGTCGACCCCCTCGGCGGTTCGTACTACATCGAATCGCTCACCCATGCGCTGGCTAGTCACGCGTGGGCCATCATCGAAGAAGTTGAAGCCCTCGGGGGGATGACTAAAGCAGTCGAATCAGGAATGCCCAAGTTGCGCATCGAAGAAGCGGCCGCGCGTCGCCAAGCCGCGGTCGACAAGGGAGAAGCGGTAACCGTAGGGGTAAATAAATACCGGCTCGAAAACGAAGACCCCATTGAATCGCGTGAAATCGACAACACGGCCGTGCGAGCGGCTCAGATCGCTCGTCTCGCCCAAGTGCGGGCTAATCGGGACGAGGCGCTTTGCCGCGAAGCACTAGCGCGACTCACCCAAGGGGCTCGAGGCGACGCCAACTTGCTCGAACTTGCCATCGAGGCCACCCGAGCCCGGGCCACCGTAGGCGAGATATCTGATGCCCTTGAAGAAGTGTTCACCCGTCACCGTGCTCAAGTCCGTACCATCGCGGGGGTGTACGGAGATGCTTACGAAGGTGACGAAGAGTACGCCCAGGTTCGCGCCGCGGTGGAAGAGTTCGCGGTGGACCAAGGGCGACGCCCGCGCCTACTAGTCGCCAAAATGGGACAAGACGGCCACGACCGAGGCGCCAAAGTAATCGCCACCGCTTTCGCCGACTTAGGTTTCGATGTTGATGTCGGCACGCTGTTCCAAACCCCCGAAGAAGTAGCCCGCGACGCCGTCGAAAACGATGTCCACCTAGTGGGTGTGAGCAGCCAAGCCGCCGGTCATAAAACTTTGGTCCCAGAATTAATTGCTGAACTCAAAAAAGCTGGCGGCAACGACATCCTCGTGGTCTGTGGCGGAGTAATCCCCGCGAGCGACTACGAGTTCTTGCGCTCCGCCGGAGTTTCCGCCATCTTCGGACCGGGCACCAACATCCCCGACGCGGCGCGCGAAGTACTCGCCCTCCTTCGCCCCCCTACTAAATAAATTTCGCCCCGAGTTACCCCATGAGCCAACTCGCCCACGATCTTCTCGCTCACGACCGGCGAGCGTTAGCCCGAGCGATCACTCTCGTCGAATCAACTCGCCCCGATCATCGCAATGAGTCCGATGAGTTGCTGGCCGAGATCATCGCCCACACCGGCGGATCGATACGCGTCGGAATTTCCGGAGCGCCCGGTGCAGGAAAATCCACCCTCATCGAAACGCTCGGGCTGAATCTCGTCGCGGCCGGTCATCGGGTGGCGGTCTTGGCCGTCGACCCGTCGAGCACGCTCAGCGGAGGATCGATCTTGGGCGACAAAACTCGTATGGACGAACTCGTGCGCCAAGAAGAAGCGTTCATCCGGCCTTCGCCCACCGGCGGAACTCTCGGCGGAGTCGCGCGCCGCACTCGAGAGGCAATGTTGTGCTGCGAGGCAGCCGGGTTCGATGTAGTGATCGTCGAAACCGTTGGCGTTGGTCAATCCGAGGTTGCGGTGGAAAGCATGGTCGACTGCTTTGCCCTCATCATCGCCCCGGGTGGAGGCGACGAGTTGCAAGGCATCAAACGAGGGATCGTCGAACTGGCCGATCTAGTGATCGTCAACAAGGCTGACGGCGACATGGCCGCGGTGGCGAAGTCCACTAGCGCAGATTACGCCAACGCCTTACACCTCTTGCGCCCCAAAACCAACGCCTGGAACGCTCGCACGGTGTTGTGCTCCGCGCTCGAAAAACGCGGCATCGACGATGTGTGGACCGCCATCGCCGACCACCAAGAAACCATTCGCGCCTCGGGCGATCTTGATATCCGACGCTCCGAACAATCACGCTCGTGGCTCTGGAGTGAAATCAGTGAATCACTAATCGACCGCTTGCGCGCTGACGCTCAAGTTGCTGCCGTGATCGCCGAAGTCGAAGCCGCCGTAGTAGCCGGAACTTTACCCGCTTCAGTCGCCGCAACGCGCGTGCTCGACCAGTTTTCCAACTAACTCCTCTCGTTTTCGTAACCCACCCCCCGCTCTCGGGTCGACTCGGCACTAACCGGTTCAAACCTTTGGAGGCGGCTATGCCCAAAACTCTCACCATTCGCCCTTGGCCTGACCCTGTACTCGACACCACCGGCCACGACCCTCGTTCGCCCTACGCCGAATCGTTTTGGCTCCCTACTCTCGGGCCCAGCGCCCTTCTACTTCTCCGCCACTTAGCCGCCCGCTTTGAAACTCACCCCGCCGGCATCGAGTTGCCCATCGCCGACACTTCCGCATCGCTTAAAGTCAGCGATCGCCCAGGCAGCAACTCCCCCATCGTTCGATCTCTCACTCGACTTGTTGTGTTCGGTCTCGCCGGCAACGACGGCGCCACCGCCATTGCCGTGCGGCGCCATTTGCCCTCTCTCGGTGTGCGTCAACTGCGCCACTTACCCGCAGCGCGTCGAGCCGCTCACGCCCAGTGGTCGCACACTCCCCAACGCAAGTCACCCCTCCAACAAGCCCAGCGCCGCGCCCGACGAATGGCCCTAGTCCTTATAGAACAAGGGGACAATCCCGACCACGTCGAGCGAGTTCTGGCATCCACCGGCTTTCATCCCACCTTGTGCCGCAGCTCTGCTCTCTGGGCCCACGCCCAATGGAGTGAATTCACCCGCACCGCTTCATAATTTACGGCCTACGCTCAAGGGCGTGGACGAGACCGTAACCGAAATCGCGCGGTGGATGCACGACGCTTCGCGAATCGTAATTCTCACTGGCGCGGGAATCTCAACCGAATCGGGCATCCCCGATTTTCGTGGCCCTAAAGGTTTGTGGACCACCAATCCCGACGCCGAAAAAACCTCCACTCTCCAGCACTACGTCGCCGACGAAGAAGTTCGCCAGCGGGCGTGGCAAAACCGCCTCGACAGTGCCATGTGGAATGCCGAACCCAACGCGGGACACTACGCCATCGCCGAATTAGAAAACCTCGTTGCCCTTGACACCCTCGTAACCCAAAACATCGACGGCCTTCACCAACGCTCTGGCTTTTCGCCCGACCGCATCGTCGAGATTCACGGCACCGTGCTCGACGCCAAATGTCTCGCGTGTGGCTGGAGGGGCCCAATGGGTCCGGTGCTCGATCGAGTGCGCGCCGGCGAACTCGACCCACCCTGTCAAGAGTGTGGCGGCATGCTCAAATCAGCCACCATTAGTTTCGGCGAAAATCTTGTCGTAGCCGATCTCGCTCGCAGCGAACAGGCGGCCCGCGAATCAGATTTTTTCCTCGCCGTCGGAACCTCGCTTGGGGTCTACCCGGTCGCCGCCCTGCCGGGCACCGCGCTCAGTGCGGGTGCCCGCTTGGTCGTATTGAACGGTGAGCCCACGCCGTACGACCACCTCGCGAGCGCAGTACTCCACGAACCGTTAGGTGAGGTTTTACCCGCCCTGGTGGCCTCTCTAAATAACGACTTTGGCTAATCCCTACTCTCACGGTAGGATTTAAAGGTGACTGGATTTCGCGACCTGCTCGCCCAAACCCGAGAACAA
>SHUY01000041.1 GCA_009694435.1 Acidimicrobiia bacterium
TCCCATGTAATGCACTTAACTAGCCAAGTTTCGGGAACTTTGTTACCGGGTAAAAACGCCGTAGACGTTCTTAGGGCAACTTTCCCCGCGGGAACGGTTAGTGGCGCACCCAAAGTGAGAGCAATGGAAATCATCGATGGACTCGAACCGGTGCGGCGCGGTCCCTACGCTGGAGTGGTGGGCTATCTCGATTTTTCCGGCAACTTAGATACGGCTATCGCTATCCGAACTTTGGTTTGTCGCGACGGCAAAGCCAGTATCACTGCGGGAGCCGGAATAGTGGCTGACTCTGAGCCTGACGACGAAGAAATGGAATGTCGCAATAAGGCGAGAGCGCTGTTAAGCGCCGTAGCGGCTTCTCGCCGACTAAATCCGGTGGGAGAGTGAAATTGAGCAAGCCCGATATTTTCATCTACGAGCACCCTTCTTCTGGTCTCGTTGTAGTTTCGGGGAAAGACGCGACAACCTTTCTTCAGAGTTTGGTTTCACAGGATTTGGATTCAATTGTTGACGGTGGAGGAGGACGTACTCTTTTATTGACTCCACAAGGAAAGTTGGGATACGCGCTGTCGGCCCTAAAGGTTGGGGAAAAGTGGTGGCTTTATGTAGATGGTGAATACGGCCAGGCTCTAGTGGATGCGCTGACTCGGTATCGTATTCGCGTAGAAGTGGTTCTTGAAGATTGGAGCTCAAATTTCGCGGCGCTTGAATTGTGGGGAGACGGGGCAAGTGAATTAGCGACTCGCGCTCTGCAAATTTCTGTAGCCGAACGACCTTTCAGTCATTCTCGTTGGGGTGACCAAAGCCTGGTGGTGCGCGTGCCCCAAGGGGCGGTCGGAGAGGCTCCTGAGCGACCAACAGTTTTCGTTATTGGTCCCAAGGCTGAAGTCGCTTTGGCGGGTGATAAGATTATTTCTGCGGGTGCAAATCAGGCGACTAGTGAACAGTTTGAGTACGCACGAATCGAAGCGGGGATCCCACTTTTTGGTGTTGATTTCGATGAGCGCACTATTGCGCAAGAGGCATTCCTTGAACGAGATGGGGTTTCGTTCACCAAGGGATGCTTTCTCGGTCAAGAGTTGGTGTGTCGAATCGATTCTCGTGGACACGTCAATAGATTTATCCGGCGTTTAGTCATAAACGGAGATTCAACGCCCGAGAAGGGCTCAGAAGTGGCGTTCGAAGGAAAGTTAGTTGGTGAAGTCACAAGTGTGGCTAAGTCGCCTGACCACGAGCGCTCAGTAGCTTTGGCCATGATCCGTCGAGAAGTGGAACCACCCACCGAAGTTGCGGTCGGTATTGGCGAAATAGATGCGACGGTTTTAACTTAAGTCTTAATTCGGTAGTTGTTGGGAACGGATTATTTCACTTAGCCAATACGCGCTCGGCTTCATAGTTCTTTTTTGGGTAACTCGATCTACCTCAACTAATCCGAAGCGCATTTGGTAACCGAAAGCCCACTCGAAATTGTCTAATAATGACCACTGAAAAAATCCCCGCACATCGATGCCGTCATCAATAGTTCTAGCAATTCCAGTGAGCGAATCGTGTAGATAAAGTTTGCGCTTTTCGTCGTCGTCGGTTCCGATGCCGTTCTCGGTTACGTAGAGTGGGATATCAAGAAATTCGGCCGCGTGACGAATTGAAGCCTCGGCTGCAGTAGGCCAGTACTCGTACCCCATAGGTAACACTTCTACTCCAGGTTCGGGCCCCGTTACTCCTTTAGCTCCTACACGAGTTCGAGAATACGATTGAACGCCAAAAAAATCATTACCTTGGGCAGCCTCTAAATAAATATCCTCATGTTCGCCTCGATACTTGGCAATCTGATCTTCGTAGCCTTCTTCGGCTCCCCAGTCGCTCATGGAGAGCGTAAGACCAACAGGGAAGTCGCCGGGTCCCGCTTTGATTGCTTCGTAACTCGAACGATGAGCAGCCACCATATTTTCGGTGGCGCGTAAAAAGCCGTCTCGGTCACCAGTGTTTCCGGGTGGGAATGCCCCCATTAGGTATCCAATAGTAGTGACGACATTAGGTTCGTTAATTGTGCACGCCATCCCGATTCGGCTCCCCAGTCGCTCGGTCGCGTGTTCACAGAATCTAGTAAACCGATCGACGATGGCGGGGTTAGCCCATCCACCGTCCGCGGTTGCCCAGAGTGGAGTGGTGAAATGGTGATAGGTGAGAACCGGGAGCAAATTGCGTTCGTGGCAAGCATCGAGAACGCGCGCGTAGTGGTCGAGTTGAGAAGCAGAGAATTCCCCCTCTTCGGGTTCAATGCGAGACCATTCGAGCGAGAAGCGGTAAGCGCCAAATCCGAGCTCAGACAAAATGTCTAAGTCTTGCGGATAACGCCAGTAGTGGTCGCAGGCGTCTCCCGAGACCTCTACGCAAGCGGTATTGGCGGCATGCTCCCATTCCCACCAATCGTTATTAGTATTTCCCCCTTCCACCTGGTGGGCCGCGGTGGCGGTGCCCCATAAGAATTTTTCGGGAAACCTTGTCATCTATTGATCGTAGAACATCATGGGGTTCTGACAAACTAGTTAGACGATGAGCGTCCTAGAAGAAATTCTCGTGGCCAAGCGAGACGAGGTGACCGTTTTGCACCAGCCCACTACTCGGTCGGTGCTGCAAAAAGCCGCCCTCGCGGCTCCCCCCGCTCAGGGTTTCGCCGCGTCTTTGCGGCCACCAGAATTAACTGAGCCTCACCTCAGAGTGATCGCCGAGTTCAAGCGACGCTCGCCCTCACGAGGAGATATAGCCCTCGACCTAGACGTAGCGGCCACGGTTTCTAAATACGTTTCGGGGGGAGCGTCTGCACTGTCAGTTCTTACTGACGGGCCTTTCTTCGGCGGGAGTGCTCGTGATCTGCAAAACGCTCGTCTTGCCGCCCCCCAAACTCCAATTTTGAGAAAAGATTTTGTCATAGACCCGATTCAAGTTTATGAATCAGTCGCTTTGGGAGCGGACGCGATATTGCTAATCCTCGCCGCTCTACCTGACGACGCTTTGTTGATTGATCTTCTCACCTTGGTTGGTGAACTAGGGCGAGACGCCTTGGTCGAAGTTCATAATCGAGAAGAACTTGATCGAGCAAAGCAGCTAGAAGTGTCTGTGATAGGGATCAATGCTCGTAACCTAATTACGTTTTCTGAAGACCTTGATCTTAGCGAGCAGTTAGTATCTGATTTACCAATGTCGATAACCGCGGTAGCTGAGAGCGCGATTAAAAACCCTGATGATGCTCGGCGCATGGGAAATGCGGGTTTTGATGCCATTTTGGTTGGTGAAGCATTAGTAAAAAATTCTAATCCAGAGTCTCTGGTAAAAGATATGACCAGTATCGTAATTCAACCGAGAGATTGATTCTCGGAAGTATTTTTAACTAGTAGTCGTTTTCGGTCCATAAATTTAGTGACGACGACAAAAACGATAATAGTGTAAGTCCATCCGAGCAAGATATCGCTCACATAATGCTCCGCTCCATAAACTAAAACAAAATCCATCGCGACGTTGTAAGCCAACAAAGCCCAATGCCATTGTCCTATGTGAGGCCAGAGAAATAAAAGCATCATCAGTGGCCATGCGGCATGGAGGGAAGGCAGTGCAGCAACCGGATTAGCCAGTCGCGCGTTTCCGTTAAATATGGTCGCAAGTTCAGTTATTCCTAGCTCTTGCCACACTAAATGAGCAACTCTAATTGTTGGGGCTAGAGCTCCTTGTCTGCTGGCTAGCCAAGGGGGAGTTGCGGGTAAGGCGAAGTAGGTAATGAAGCCACATACGGTGACACTTACGATCAAGGCAGCAAAGCGACTAAACCATTCTCGGTGGGCTATGTAAATCCATAACGCCACAATTGGTGCAACCAAAAAATGCGTTACATAAATAACAGTCATCGAATACCCCCACCACTGCACCGACCCGTTACTTGCGCTAACTGGGATAGCCCGTTGGAGCCTTACGGTAGGAACAGTGCCGAAAAAAAGAAACTCGTCGGCCTTTAATTGGGGCTCAGTAATCGCTCGTGTAATGAGAGACGGAGCCTGACTGCGCACTAAGTCATAACCCACCGCGATAACCAATACGGGCAGCCAGTCAAGAACGGTGTGCGCCACTACGTTGGGGTTGTCCCAAACAACCACGAAAATTATTATCAATAGAGCCAGAAGGAGAATCGGCCGCCCCGGAAATTGTCCCGTCAGCAATGCTCCTGCCGTAACGGCGAGGATTATGGCCAAGATGGTGAAAAACCGGGTTATTAGTGAAATTCGAGAATCGCGACCCCCGTCGTTCGGGGTCAGGGATGTCGGATTCTCGTTCATTGCTGGCGGAATAATACCGGCTTTTGGTGCTCCCGATCCGGTACCGTCGTAAGCGTGTTTATAAAAATTTGCGGGATCACCGACGAGTCCGATGCCCTTTTGGCCGTGGCTCTAGGGGCGGACGCTTTGGGGTTCGTTTTCGCTTCCGGCAGCCCTCGGCAAGTTTCTCCTGACGATGCGCGCGACATTGTTCGCCGCTTACCGGTTGGGACTCAGACGATCGGGGTGTTTCGTGACGAGCGACCGGCTCGAGTGGTTGAGGTAGTTCAACGGATCGGACTAAGTGGAGCGCAGTTACACGGTCGTGAACCGAGCAGTGAAGTTACTTGGGTGCGAGAGCGAATACCTTTTGTTATTCAGGCCTTTCCTATCGGTGATCCCGCCCTGGCAAATCCAACTTCGGCCGACGTGATGCTTCTTGATGCCCCCAGCCCTGGGAGCGGTCGAGTTTTTGACTGGGCTTTAGCCGAAGGTGCTCCTCGCGGGGCGAGGATCTTGCTGGCCGGGGGTCTTACTCCCGACAATGTGGTGGAGGCGATCCACCGAGTACGACCTTGGGGCGTTGATGTATCGACCGGAGTCGAGACTGAACCAGGCTCAGGGCGTAAAGACGCAAGGAAGTTGGCTCATTTCATTGAAGCGGTACGCTCGGTGATCGATAATGATGACGATGCTTGGCGTCCGACCGAGCCGCCCCCTTTCGATTGGGCTCCTTTCGGCGGTCCCGACGACTGATTTTTATCGAATGCGGGCGACTGTCGGGTAACTCGTATCATGGAAAATATCGCTATTAGGAGTTTTTATGCCAGCACCGCAACGAGGCACTCCGGTCGACCTCACACCAGCGCAGGCTAGTGATGGTCTAGACCAGACGCTAGGACGATTCGGCGAATTTGGTGGACGCTTCGCGCCCGAGACCCTTATCCCGGCGCTAGAAGAACTTGAACAAGAGTTTAATTCCGCTTGGTCTTCAAGCGATTTTAGAAATGAATTTTCTGAGTTGCTAACTTCTTATGCCGGGCGACCTACTCCGGTTACAGAATGTCGAAGACTCTCTGACGCTCTAGGCGTGCGGGTCTTTTTAAAACGCGAAGACCTTACTCATACTGGTTCTCATAAAATTAATAATGTTTTAGGCCAAGCACTTCTTACTAAGCGCATGGGTAAGCAACGGATCATCGCGGAAACTGGCGCCGGACAACATGGTGTCGCTACCGCCACTGTGGCCGCGTTGTTTGGGCTTGATTGTACGGTGTTTATGGGTGCGGTTGATGTCAAACGGCAGGCTCTTAACGTATGGCGAATGGAGTTGCTGGGCGCTTCGGTGGTCAGTTGCGAATCCGGCAGTGCCACGCTAAAAGATGCCATCAACGAAGCCATGCGGGACTGGGTCTCAAGTGTAGAAAGCACTCACTACTGCATTGGTTCAGTAGTGGGGCCTCACCCGTATCCAACAGTTGTGCGTGAATTTCAGCGAGTGATTGGTGACGAATCTCTATTGCAAATGCGGGAACAACTTTCGGGCCGTGATCCCGATTACGTAGTTGCGTGTGTGGGGGGTGGCTCTAACGCCATGGGAACCTTCGCCGGTTTTACTGATACTTCCGCACAACTCATTGGCATCGAGGCCGCTGGACTAGGGCTAGAGAGCGGTCAGCACGGGGCGTCAATCACTCGCGGCGTCCCCGGCGTTCTTCATGGCGCCAAATCCCTGCTCCTCCAAGACGAGGACGGACAAATAGTCGAACCCCACTCGATTAGTGCGGGACTTGATTATCCGGGAGTTGGACCCCAACACGCCGCCTTGGCCGCAACCGGGCGAGCTCGTTATGAGTCGGCGACTGACGAAGAAGCGTTGTTGGGTTTCCAACTTCTTGCTGAAACCGAAGGAATCATCCCCGCTCTTGAGCCCGCTCATGTTATTGGTTGGTTAATGAGAGAAGCTGGCCAATCGGTGCCAACTGGATCGACAGTTTTGATAACAATGTCGGGGCGAGGCGACAAGGACGCGGCTTTTGTGGCCGAACGACTGTCGGGTCGGGATTCGTAAGTGAACCTTGAGACGCATCTGCGTTCTCGTCGCTCACTGGGAAAGTCATTACTTATCCCTTATGTAACTGGCGGTTTAGGCGAGCCCTGGTTGCAGATTGTACGGGCAGTGGCGGCTGCGGGGGCCGATGCGGTGGAAATTGGGATTCCGTTTTCTGATCCAATCATGGACGGAAAAACTATTCAGGAGGCTTCGCAGCGGGCCCTCGATTTGGGTGCCACTTTTTCATCAATCGTGGCGCAAGTGGCCACCTTAGATATAGGCATTCCGATCGTAGTGATGTCCTATTACAACCCACTGCATCACGCTGGTCATGTTCGCAGTGCTTCGATGCTGGCTGACGCCGGAATAGACGGAGCCATTATTCCCGATCTTCCCCTCGACGAGATAGGTCCGTGGGCTGATGCCGCCGACGATGCTGGAGTGGAGACGGTGTTGCTCGCGGCTCCCACTACTCCTGACGATCGCCTAGGGAGGATCTGTGAACGCTCGCGGGGTTTTGTTTATGGGGTTTCGTTAATGGGTGTTACCGGTGAGCGCGCTCAGCTGGCTTCTCAGGCTTCAGTCATGGGTGAGCGATTAAAAGCTATTACTGATATGCCAGTTCTCTTGGGCGTTGGAATATCTAATTCTGAGCAAGCGGTAGCCGCGGCCGCTTCGGCCGACGGAGTGATTGTGGGTAGTGCATTAATCTCTCGGCTTTTACGCGGGGAAGGCCCTGATGAAGCCTTTACTTTCGTCGAGAGCATCAGGAGTGCTCTAGATGCATGAAATTGACCCGAACTGCGAACTCTGCGAAGAAGCTCGCATTACCGAATGGTTTTATGAAGATAATGATTGCTGGATCGCCATGTGTGAAATATGTGCAGTACCTATGGTGGTCTGGCGCAATCACAGCAATAGTCCACCGCCCGAGACTAAGAATTTACTCCATGGCCATCTTGCCGCGGTAGTCAATACCCATTTCGAAGACTTTGAACACCGAGTCGACGACAACATGCGGCAAATTCCCGATCATTACCACGCCCACGCTCGACCGGTGGGTGGATTTTTCGGCCACGGGATTACGCGGCGTCAATAATTAAACGCGCAGTCGATCGTCAAGAAACTCTAGAACTCGTTCGAGCGCTTCGTAGGTGGGGTGTCCAACCGAGTCGACGAAGTCCAGAGTTAATACCGAGTGCGCCTTAGTAGAAATCTTGTTTGGGTTGTTAGGAGAGGAGTCAATCTCTACGGCCAGGAAACCTTCTCCAAGTTCTTCTCGCAAGGTTTCAAAGCGTTCATCGGGAACCATCTTGTCGGCGCTGAAGCGCAAACCCATAACGCACGCGCCCGCCTCAACCCGCTTTTTTACTATGGCTAGATCTGCATTGCTGATGCCGACAGATTTACTTCGTTTCTTTCCGGCCGCAAAGGGGAGTGAGGGCTGACTTAAAACTGGCGCCAACATGCAATCGTCAACCATCATCCCTAAAGCGAATCCACCGGTAAAGCACATACCGATTGCGCCCACCCCGGGCCCACCATTGGCGCGATGGGCGTCAAAAGCCAGCGCTCGAAGCCACTTAGTCACTGGGCTGGTTTGGTTTAGAGCCCAATTTGTGAACTCTTTGGCCACACAAGCCGAAACTAGTGACTGGGCTATATATCCTCCGCTCACCGCCTTTCTTGGTGTCCCAAAAAGTGAAGGCATGACGACATGAAAACCTCGCGCCACTAATCGTTGGGAAAACTCAATCACTCCCGGATGAAGGCCAGGAATTTCATGGAGCACTATTACTGCCGGCCCAGTCCCGCCTCGGTAGACCAAGTGCTCTATCCCCTCAGATGCGAAGGGCGCCGCAGTGAATCCGGTTATTTCTATTGTGTCGTCCATAAGGCGTAGACTACTTGTCCCGACGATTGGAGTTTTGTGGCCAAGCTAGAAGTTGGTGCTAAAGCACCAGCATTTCATCTTATGAACCAGCGATCCAAGAAAATCCGGCTTTCTGATTCCGAAGGCAAGCGCACGGTGGTGTATTTCTACCCTAAAGCTGATACCCCGGGTTGTACGACTCAGGCTTGTGAACTCAATAGCGCTCTCCTCGCGCTTAAAAAGCTAAAAGCGGTTGTGATTGGAATTAGCCCTGACCCGCCGGAGCGCCAAAAAGCATTTGCCGATAAGTTCGATCTTAAATTCCCGCTGTTGTCAGACGAAGATCATAAAGTGGCGGAAAAATGGGGGGTGTGGGGCGAAAAGTCGCTTTACGGCAGAAAATATTTTGGTATTGTTCGCTCGGCTTTTGTGCTCGATGAACGCGGAAAAGTCTTGTCTGCTTTTTACAAAATCAGCCCTAAGGACACGGTGGCAAAAGTTACCGCGATATTAGAAGGGTAAAACTTTAAGCGCCTAAGAAGTGGAATCCACCGTCGACGTGGATTATTTCTCCCGAAGTTGATGTAAGTAAGTCAGAGAACAAGGCTAGGCACGCGTTGGCTACAGGTTCGGGGTTGCGGATATCCCACCCCAAGGGGGCCCGCTCGGCCCAAACCGATTCGAATTCTTCGAATCCCGGTATTCCTTTGGCCGCCATAGTCCGAATAGGTCCAGCCGAAACCAAGTTGACCCGAATCCCTTTGGGGCCAAGATCACGAGCCAAATAGCGAGCAGTCGAAGCCAATGCTGACTTGGCTACACCCATCCAGTCGTAGAGTGGCCACGCTCGCGAGTTGTCGAAATCAAGACCGACGATAGATCCACCCGGCTTCATTAGCGGTAGCGCACCTACCGACAATGCTTTGAGAGAAAAAGCCGATACTTGCAGCGCTACGGCCACGTCTTCCCACGGAGCACTTAGAAAACCCCCACCTAAACATGATTCGGGGGCAAAACCAATAGCGTGCAAAACTCCGTCGAGTTGGCCGCCCACTCGTTCGGCTAATGCGTCTACGTCGCTCGCATTGCTGATATCGAGCTCGACTATTTCAACTTCTTCGGGCAGCCGCTTAGCGGTGCGTTCGGTGAGACGCATAATTCGGCCGAACGAACTCAGGACAACTTCCGCCCCTTCCTCTTGCGCTCGCTTGGCCACGGAGAAAGCAATGGATGCGTCGTTGAGCACTCCAGTTACCAGAATCCGCTTTCCACTTAACAGCACGGCGAAAGCCTACAAGGAAAAGTGGGGTTGGGGTCGACTCTTTTGAATCTGGTCATAGCGGAGTGTTCGTATGCCGGCGAAAAAGAGAAGGCTCTCGCTTGGAGGAAATCTGTTCTAAGACCTTAGCGAGCACCGATCGAGTCTCGCGGGGTTCAATGACGCTGTCGATAAGTCCACGCTCCGCGGCAACGTAAGGGTTAGCGAATTTTTCTGAGTACTCAACTTCAAGAGTTTCTGACTTCGCTGAACGCTCATCCTGGTCAGAGATGTCGCGTAGAGTTTTCCCTTCCAAAATCTGAACTGCCCCTCGAGCACCCATGACCGCTATTTCGGCTGTAGGCCAGGCACCGCACCAGTCGTTACCAAGACCTTTTGAATCCATAACTATGTAGGCTCCGCCGTAGGACTTACGCAAGATAACTCCCAACCGAGGAACGCTTGCGGCTGCGTAAGCATGGACCAACTCGGCTCCGTGGCGGATCATGCCTCGCCATTCAAGATCACGCCCGGGTTCAAACCCTGGGGTGTCGACAAAAGTGATCAAAGGCAAATTGAAACAATCGCACCATTGAACAAATCGGGCGGCTTTTTCTGAGGCACCAATGTCTATAGTCCCCGCTCGGTAGTCGGGCTGATTAGCAATAATTCCTACCGATTGCCCGTCTAGTCGGCCTAAACCAGTAACTAAGTTAGCGGCGTGATTGGCTCGTAGTTCTAAAAATGAACTTTTATCCAAGACGTCTTCAATGACTATGCGCACGTCGTAAGCAAGACTCGACTGCGTCGGTACCGTGCTTTGAGCACTATCGCATTTACGCTCTACGGGGTCGTCACAAAAAACGGGAGCCGGAGTTTCTAAATGATTCGAAGGAAGATAGTCGAGCACATGAGCGGCAGCCAGTACAGCTTCGGCTTCAGTCCCTACTACCATCTCGGCCACACCGCTGCGCTGGCCGTGAAAAATCGCTCCTCCCAGAGTTGAGTTGTCGACAATTTCGCCGGTGAAACTGCGCACAGTCTCGGGGCCACTTACGTAAGCGAAGGCACCTTCAGTCATTATCACTACGTCAGCGAGTCCTAATAGCAACGCCGGTCCAGAAACGCAGGGTCCGACTACGCAGAGAATTATTGGAACGACTCCCGAAGCGTTAGCCAACACACGAGCTACTTCGCCCCAAGCGTGTAGAGAAGGTAAACCCTCAGAAACATCAGCACCCGACGAGGCGATCGTGCCGACGATGGGTAGACCAAGGTCAATCGCGCTTTGCCCAATTCGGACCAAAGTTGCCCCTTCGGCGGGACCGATAGATCCGGCGTGGGTTCCGCCGCGAATTGAAAACTCCGCTATTCGATGTCCACCGAGCTCGGTCAGGTGTGCCACCGCGCTAGCACTGCGGTGTTTAGTTACTGGGACCGAAGGTAGCGACACAAATCCTGATTAAGGAGCAGGGAGGATAACTAGCGAAGCGTTGTGGCCCCCGAACCCAAAAGAATTAGATATCGCGGGTGCCGCGGGGACCGCCCGAGACTCACCGTGGACTACATCAATATTTATTCCTTCGCCCGGAGTTTCAAAGTTGGCGGTGGGTGGCACTAGCCCATCACGCAGAGCGAGAAGGGTCGAGACTACTTCGGATGCGCCCGCTCCGGCAATCATGTGTCCAAGCGATCCCTTGTTGGATGTAACGGGAGGACTATTTTCACCAAACACTTTTTCGATCGCTTGGGACTCAGCAATGTCGTTTAGTTGAGTTGATGTTCCGTGTGCATTTATATGACCAATGTCGTGGGCTAGCAATCCGGCGTCGTTGAGAGCCCCTTGCATGCAGGCCGCCGCTCCGGTGCCACCTGGTGATGGTGCGGTGATATGGAAAGCGTCTGAGTTGCGGCCATATCCTGCTATTTCTCCGTAGACGTGAGCACCGCGTCCAACTGCTCGCTCTAGCGACTCGAGCACAGTGAAAGCCGCTCCTTCGGCTAATACAAATCCATTGCGCTGGGCGTCAAACGGGCGCGATGCGTTGGCGGGGTCGTCGTTGTGGTTGCTTAAAGCGGTCATGCGCGAAAACGCTGCTATGCCGATTCGGGTAATTGCGTATTCAGTACCACCGGCGGCTACTACATCGCTAGAGCCATCGCGGATCATGCGGGCGCCCTCACCAATAGCCATCGTTCCGGCGGCGCAGGCGGTGGCGACACAAATGGCGGGTCCGGTCCAGCCGAAGCGCATAGAGATGACTCCGGCCGTAGCGTTGGGCATCAGCATCGGGATCACAAACGGACTTACTCGCAGAGGTCCTTTAGTCAGATAAATCTCAGTATTGGCTTCCAGCGTGTAAAGGCCACCTATTCCGGTTGAAGCGATAATCGAACAACGATCCGGGTCGGCTCCAATATTTCCTGCGTCTTCTATTGCGTCGGCTGCGGCAGCAAAGCCAAGTTGCGCGACTCGGTCTTGTCGTCGAGCATCTTTTATTCCGAAATAAGGAACTGGGTCAAAGTCGGGAACTTCACACGCGAAGGTGATGGGTTCGTTGGAGGCATCGAATAAAGTAATCGGCGCCGCCATTGACTTGCCGGAACGGAGTACTGAGATGAGATCTTCGGGAGTATGTCCCGCCGGAGTTTTGCAACCGATACCAGTTACGACAACGCGCGGGCGACCTCGATGATCTAGGAAGGACTGTTCGCTCATCCTTTAGCGGCAGCCTTGCTGAGTACTAAGTCGACAGCTTGACCGACAGTAACGACTCCTTCAAGATCTTCTTCGGGAACCGAAATGTCGAAACGCTCTTCTAATCCCATCACTAGTTCAACTAGATCAAGGCTGTCAGCGTCAAGATCTTCTTTGAACCGAGCGTTCTCAGTGATCGTGTCGGGAGATGCATCTAGCACCTCAACGGCGATCTCGCTCAGTGCGGCGAGGGCCTCGGCTCGTTCCATTAGTGTTCTCCTTCTTGTTTTGGGAAATTTTAAATCGGTCTTTGGGTTCAGATTACAGACTAGAGGGCTTCAGTGACCCATACCTAGACCACCGTCTACGGGGATAATGGCCCCAGTTATATAGCTCGCGCCCTCAGAACAGAGGAAATCAATCACGCCGCCGACCTCCTCGGGCTGACCAAGCCGACCCAGCGGGACGGCTGTGGCCATGGCCGATTGCCATTCGGCCGGCAAATCTTGGGTCATTGCGGTCACGATTGGTCCAGGAGCAACGACATTACAGGTCACGTTGCGAGGAGCCAGTTCGCGGGCCACCGCTCGACTCAAGCCAACTAGACCAGCTTTGGCCGCGGAGTAGTTGGTCTGCCCCGGAGCGCCGATCTGCCCACTAACTGAAGACACGTTGACTATTCGCCCCCAGCGAGCCCGCAGGAGTTTGGGCGTGGCTCGACGAATGGTATGGAACGCTCCCGTGAGGTTGGTGGCCAGTACCTGGCCCCAATCCTCATCGCTCATTCGAGCAATTAATCCATCACGCGTAAGCCCGGCATTATTTACTAAAACCGTAACGGGACCAAACGAGTCCTCTATTTCTAAAAACGCAGTGTTCACTGACTCGGGGTCGACGACATCTATGCGTACCGGTTGAGCTTGCCCACCAGATTTAGTAATTATGGCAACTGTTTCTTTAGCGCCTTTTTCATCAATCGAGTAGCCACACGCGACTAAATACCCTCGAGCCGCGAGGGCTATTGCTGTCGATCTCCCAATGCCGCGCGAAGCTCCGGTGACAAGAGCGGGGTGACTCACGGTGATCCCCACTCGATAACTGCGCTGCCCCAAGTCATCCCGGCTCCAAATCCACTCAATAAAATTCGGTCCCCAGATTTTATTTTTCCACTGTCGGCCGCTTCGGCCAGAGCCAGCGGTATTGAAGCTGCGGAAGTATTGCCGTATTTATCTATATTCACGACAGTTTTTTCCATCGGGATTTTTAATCTCCGCGCCCCGGCTTCAATAATTCGCAGGTTCGCTTGGTGGGGGATGAACCAGTCGATTTCGTTAGCCGTTACTCCAGCGCGCTCAAGCGATATCAGAGCGGAGTCGACCACTACTCGAACTGCTCGACGAAACACCTCTTGACCTTGCATCTTTATGTATTGCATTCCCGCAGCAATAGTTTTTTCGCTTGCGGGCACTCGACTGCCACCCGCAGTTATACCCAACAATCCCGCTGATGAACCGTCGCAACCTAAGTCCCAACTAATTAACCCTGGGCCATCGTCATCGCTGGGAGTCAAGACCATGGCGGCCGCGCCGTCGCCAAAGAGAATGCAAGTGCTTCGATCGTTGGGGTCAGTTACTCGCGAGAGAGTTTCGGCCCCAATCACTAAAACATGACGAAGTGAACCACTCGTAAGCAAAGCTGATCCAGTAACTAGTTCATAGACAAATCCCGCACAGCCCGCGCTGATGTCAAACGATCCACATCTAAGCCCTAATCCTTCACCTACAAACGCTCCGGTGTGAGGAATGGGTTGCTCGGGGGTGGCGGTGGCAACGATCAATAAGTCAATCTCGTCTGCGGTGATATTGGCGCATTTAAGCGCAGCTTCTCCGGCTTCAATCGCTAAAGAAGCGGTAGTTTCCCCTGGTTCTGCTATTCGTCGCTCCTTGATCCCTGTTCGCTCGACTATCCATTCGTTGCTGGTTTCTACTCTTTTTTCTAAATCTGAATTAGTCAGACGATTTTTAGGGATCGCTATTCCCCAGCCCGTAATAGCCGCCCGCATATTTTAGTTAACCCGGAGCCAAGCAACTGGTTGTCCTTCACGAAGCCGCTCACCGTCTTCAACGATAATGCTGGTCAGGTTGCCAGAAAACGGGCTCACAATAGGAACCGAAGTTCCGGGTCCGTCAAGCATCCCTACGGTTTGACCGGCTTCTAATTTAGAGTTTTCGTTAAGACCTATAGTACGAAATACTCCTACCCCGGGTGCGACGATCATGCGCTCAGGTACCAGTAAGTCTTCTCCGTGTTCAATGAGTGAGGCCATTAATTATTTCCCTTAAGCACAGTACCTACAAATTCTTCACAACTGGCCGGATCAGAAATGCTGTACTCCGGAATATCGGGATCTATGCGTTTCCCCAGACCGCAGCAAGTCCCACCGTATCCGAGTTCGACGAAAGCTGACGCCCCCGCGGCGATCATGGCTAGTACTGATTCTCTCCAACGCACGGGTTGGCGAACGTGCTCAGCCAGACGAACCGGCCAGCCGTCTACGTGAGCCAAAGCATCATCGTTGGCTATTACTGGAGCAATCGGGGTCAAGAATTCGACTGAAGCGAGCTCAACGAGGAGAGCTTCGGCGGCGTCGTTCATTAGTGGGGTGTGAAATGCTCCGTCGACGTTAAGCAGGGAGACTCTACGCACACCCAAATCTTGGGCGGCGCTGGTGGCTATCTCTAACCCCGGCACGGTTCCCGCGATAACCACTTGTCCGGGAGCGTTGTCGTTAGCGACCCAACACTGATCGGGTGCGGCCAGGCATGCTTCTTGAGCTTGTTCAATCGATGCGCCGAGGAGAGCCGCCATTTTGCCCGGATGTTTTATCGCGGCCTGCTGAGTTAACTCGGCCCGTTGGGTGGCAAAACGCAACCCATCTTCTAGTGAAAGAGCACCCGCGGCGATTAAAGCGGTTACTTGCCCAAGCGAGTGGCCAGCAAAAGCAATAGGAGACTTCAAATCTCCCTTTATCGCCTCCCACGCCAGCAAAGAAGTAATAAGGATTGCCAACTGAGCTTCGTTAGTTCGACTCAGGTCTTCGGCGGTGGCATCTAGAACTAGGGGCGCTAGGGGTGCTCCGTAAGCCTTTTCGGCTCGCTCGACGATATTCCATGCGGGATGATCGCGCCAAGGAGCGCCCATCCCGGGTTTTTGCGTTCCTTGTCCTGGAAATATCACTGCGACGCGCAAATTCACAATCCTTCTCGGTAGTGCGTCGAGGCTTCGACGATGGTCCTTCTACGCTAACCCTTCAGCGCTAGTTTGAGCATATATCTATTAACCAACTAGGTCAGTTTAGGAAGTAGCGTGAGGGCGTGCCACTTTCTAACTCTGACGATCTTGT
>SHUY01000042.1 GCA_009694435.1 Acidimicrobiia bacterium
CAACACCGAAATGACGGTGGAGTTGATTGCTCCAATCGCCATGGAGGAAGGTCTCCGCTTCGCCATCCGTGAGGGCGGTCGCACCGTGGGTGCGGGTCGAGTCGTCAAGATCCTCAAGTAGTTCGATAGACGAGAGGCGACGACGATGGGGAGCGATAAGAGACCTAAGGTGACTTTGGCCTGTGAGGTCTGCAAGCGCCGTAACTACATCACCACCAAGAATAAAAATACTCAGCGCGAGCGCATAGAAATGAAAAAGTACTGTCGGTTTGACCGTGCCCACACTCTTCATAAGGAGACCCGTTAGCCACTATGAAGACCCGCGATACCTGTGCCCTTTCGCCTCGGTTAGCACCTCGGATACGGTCATGGGCGCTTTGCTATCCTTAGAAAACCGGAGGGCAGTAGCTCAATTGGCAGAGCACCGGTCTCCAAAACCGGGGGTTGGGGGTTCGATTCCCTCCTGCCCTGCCAATAACCCAACCCGTAGTCCCAACGAGAAGCCAAAACAGGATTATCAGTGAACCGACAAAGCAAGCGAATGATGGAACGCCAAGGGGGCGATCAGCCGCGCGCGGCCGAACGCCGTACTCGGCCCCAACCCGGCACTGAGGTTAAGAAAGAGCGTACGGGTTTACGCCAGTTTTTTTCGGAAGTTCGCTCCGAGCTAAAAAAAGTCGCGTGGCCTAATCGCCAAGAAGTCATTAACTCCACCGTGGTAGTTCTGATTGCGATCGTGTTTATGACTACTTTGATCTTTGGCTATGACTACCTGTCCTCAAAATTTGTTCTGTTTCTATTCAAATAAATATTGACTTGCGTAACCTCCTAAAGAACGGCTGATTATGGCAATTGAATTTACGAACTCAACCGAAAACGAGACCAACTCTGAAACCGCGGCCATCCTCGATGTCCTTGGGGCTTCTACTGAAGTTGCCAGTGAGCCGATAGTCGATCCGGCCAGTGTTTTAGAAGTCGAAGAGGTTGCGGTGGAAATAGTCGAGGAACTAGTTGAAGCCGAGGAGATTGTCGACGAAGTTGTGCTTACCCCAGCCGAACCCAGCCCGTTTGATCGGGAGGGTGACTGGTATGTCGTTCATACCTACGCTGGTTACGAAAACAAAGTTAAGTCGAACCTCATGAACCGAATTCGCTCTATGCACGTGGAGGAACGAATTTTTGAGGTAACTATCCCGATGGAAGACGTAATTGAGTTTAAAGCGGGGTCACGCCGAGTAGTCCCGAAAAAGATTTTCCCGGGCTATTTGTTGGTGCGCATGGATTACGACATTGATTCGTGGCGAGTAGTGCGCGATACACCCGGAGTTACTGGTTTCGTAGGCCAAAACGGTCCTCGACCCCTGCCGCTATCTCGACCAGAAGTAGAGGACATTCTCGGTGTGGCTAAACCCGAAGGGGCAGCACCAGTGGAGAAAAAAGTTCGCCCTCGGTTCGAATTCGAAGAAGGCGAACAGGTGCGAGTCACTACGGGGCCATTTGCCGACTTCAATGGAGCAATTTCTGAAATCGACGTCGATCGCTCAAAGATTAAGGTTTTGGTCAATATCTTTGGTCGCGAGACTCCCGTCGAACTCGAATTCGGTCAGGTGGCCAAGCTCTAAAACTTTTGGCAATATTTTTAATTCGTTGGGTTTCGCCCAACACTATTAGGAGATAACGATGGCAAAGAAAAAAATAACCGCTCTAGTCAAAATCCAGATTCAAGCTGGCGCGGCCACCCCTGCTCCGCCAGTCGGAACTGCTCTTGGGCCCCACGGAATTAATATCATGGACTTTTGTAAGGCCTACAACTCGGCTACCGAAAATCAACGGGGAACTATTGTTCCGGTAGAGATCTCAATCTTTGAAGATCGTTCGTTTGAGTTCATCACCAAAACTCCGCCCACTCCGTTTTTGCTCCGTCAAGCTGCCGGAATCGAAAAAGGGGCCTCCAACCCCCGTACCGATGTGGCCGGAACCGTAACTTCGGCTCAGGTGCGCGAAATCGCCGAAATCAAGATGCCCGATCTCAACGCTCAAGAAATTGATGCCGCAATGGCGCAAATAGCGGGAACCGCTCGATCGATGGGAATCCAAGTCACCAACTAAACCTGCGCCACGGGGCGCCGGGAGGAAAATAATGACCAAGCACGGAAAGATCTACCAAGACTCAATCAAGATGGAAGACCCTGAGCAGGTCTATTCGCTCGCGGAGGCCATGGACATCATCAAGTCGTTTCCGCCCCGCAAGTTTGATCAAACTGTTGACGGAGTTTTCCGGCTCGGAGTTGATCCCCGCAAAGCCGAGCAGATGGTTCGGGGAACCGTGGCCCTTCCTCACGGAACTGGTCGGTCAGTGCGAGTGGCAGTTTTTGCCGAAGGTGATGCGGCTCGGGCGGCGCAAGAAGCTGGGGCTGATGTTGTGGGCGGTCAAGATTTAGTAACCCGAGTCGAGGGCGGTTTCCTCGACTTCGACATCGCTATTTCCACCCCCGAGTTAATGGCTCAAGTGGGAAAACTCGGTCGGGCGTTGGGTCCACGAGGTTTGATGCCCAACCCTAAGACCGGAACCGTAACTCCTGATGTGGGCAAAGCGGTCAGCGATTTCAAGGCAGGCAAGGTTGAATACCGCACTGACCGTAATGGCAACGTTCATGTAAGCATTGGAAAACTTAGTTTCTCGGCTGAGAAACTCGCGGACAACTTCCGGTCTGTGCTCGATGAGTTGTTGCGGGTCAAGCCGGCTTCGCTCAAAGGTCGCTATTTGACCTCGGTTTCGGTTTCCGCGGCGATGAGCCCAGGAGTGCGAATTGACCCCAGCGCAGTTGAGGTCGGAGCGAATTAGCGTTCACCCCGCGGTCTCGGGTAGCGTCTCTCTTAACAAGATTTATACCAAGCCGAAGACATCCGGTCTGCGGCTCGCTAAAACCTTGGGTTAGAAATTTAGCCTTAGTAATTAACGAGCGAGGTAATGGAACCGCTGCGAAGCGGCCCGCCGGGCGAGGCAGCGAATCTGAGTAGTCAGATAGTGGTCGCGTGTCTTCGGTCCGACCAAGATCGAATTGACCAACGAAGTGGCCTCGGCCACCCGACCAGGAGCACCATGGCAACAAAAGACGCAACCGCCTTGTCCGAGCCGGCCTCGCGCGCCAGTAAATCGGCTGCGGTTAACGAAATTCAAGTCAAACTCGCGGAGTCTGACGCCGCGGTACTAACCGAATACCGCGGTCTTACCGTTTCTGAACTAGCCCAGTTACGCCAATCTCTCCGAGGTGCCTCGACTGAATACAAGGTTTTCAAGAACACTCTCGCCCGCCTTGCGGTTGAAGGAGCGGGCCGGCCAGAGTTGCTTCCACTTTTGAGCGGTCCGACGGCTTTTGCCTTCGTACGCGGCGATGCCGTTGAAGCAGCTAAGGCCTTTCGGGCTTTCGGCGCCGAAAATCCAGCTCTCGTTATCAAAGGGGGATTACTCGGAGATCGTTTTCTCACTCCCGCCGATGTTGCCGCTTTGGCCAAAGTTCCGCCCCGAGACGATCTTTTGGCCATGCTGGCCGGCGCTTTCCAAGCCCCACTAACTAAAACCGCAGGTCTTCTTCAGGCCTTTACTCGCAATATGGCTTACGGCGTTAAGGCCTATCTTGATCAGCGCATAGCGGTTGAAGGTGCGCCCGAAGTCGAAGTCGCCGAAGTAGAAACCGAAGTCGCCGAAGCCGAAGTAGAAGTGGCTGAAGTAGAAGTGGCCGAAGCCGAAGTAGAAGTGGCTGAAGTAGAAGTGGCTGAAGTAGAAGTGGCCGAAGCCGAAGTAGAAGTGGCTGAAGCCGAAGTGGCCGAAGCCGAAGTAGAAGTGGCTGAAGTAGAAGTGGCCGAAGCCGAAGTAGAAGTGGCCGAAGCCGAAGTAGAAACCCAACCCGAAACCGAATAAGGAGAACATCCAATGGCTACCATGACCACCCCAGAACTATTAGACGTATTTAAAAACATGAGCGTTCTCGAACTCAATGAGTTCCTCAAGGCTTTCGAAGAGGAGTTCGGCGTTACTGCGGCTGCTCCGGTAGCGATGGCTGCGGCCCCTGCGGCCGGTGGCGACGACGGGGGAGCTGCTGCGGCGGCCGACCAAGACGCTTTCGACGTCATTCTCACCGAGGCGGGCGGCGCCAAAATACAAGTAATTAAAGAAGTTCGTTCTCTCACCAGCCTGGGCCTTAAAGAAGCCAAGGACTTGGTCGATGGTGCACCTAAGCCTGTACTCGAGAAGGTGTCGAAAGAAGACGCCGAGAAGGCTAAAGCAGCCCTCGAAGGCGCGGGCGCCACGGTAGAACTCAAGTAATTACTCAAAGCCTGGGGAGGCCAAGGCTTGGTCGGAGGGTTCTTGACCCTCCGAGGGTCGAGGCCTAAGGTCTCCTCATTGGCTCCTTCGGGGGCTTGGTCCTTGACGCGTATTTGCAGACGGGGGCTCTCTCCGCTAGTCTGCTAGGACTCGTAACGACAAGTCCCGCCTTGTAAAAATTCCAGCCGTCAGCCCGCGCGTAATCCTAGGAGTACCGACTTGCCCCATCTCGCGTCTCGCGATCGATTGTCATTTTCTAGCCTTCCCGAAGTTTTAGATCTTCCTGATCTGATATCTGTTCAACGCGACTCATTCGCGCGTTTTGTGAACGATGGGATCGGTGAAGTGCTCGCGGACATCTCACCAATTGAAGATTTTTCGGGCAACCTTCGCTTGGAGTTAGTGAACCACGTCTTTGACCCACCGAAACATTCCGAAAAAGAATGTCGCGAACGCGACATGACCTTTGGTCGCCCACTTTTTGTTACCGCGCGCTTTATGAACGCCGAAACCGGAGAAATTAAAGAGCAGACCGTGTTCATGGGAGATTTCCCCATGATGACTTCTAAGGGAACATTTATTATTAACGGCACTGAGCGCATTGTTGTTTCACAGTTGGTGCGTTCGCCCGGAGTTTATTTTAACATCAAGCCCGACAAATTGCAGCCCGAGCGTGACATCATTGACGCCAAAGTAATTCCTAGTCGAGGGGCATGGCTGGAGTTCGAAGTTGATAAAAAAGGTATCGCTCATGTGCGCGTCGACCGCAAGCGTAAGCAGCCAGTCACGGTCTTGATGCGCGCCCTTGGTTTTGGTGAGACCGACGAAGATATTCTTAACTTAATTCTTGATCCGCAAGGCCAGCCCTACGAGTCAATTCGCAACACACTTGAAAAAGATAACACCACTAATTCTGGAGAAGCATTCGTTGAGGTCTACAAGAAGTTGCGACCAGGAGAGCCGCCTACATCCGAAGCGGCAGAGAAGTTGCTCGAAACCCTTTTCTTTAGCTCGAAGCGTTATGATCTCGCCAAAGTAGGTCGTCATAAAGTTTCAAAGAAGTTGGCCGACGAGTACGCCAAGTTGCCAATGGCTCGGTTGGGTCTTGATATTCCTAACGCTGACCCAGCCGCAGGGCCGATCGACTTTCAGTTGTCGCGGGCCGATATTTTTGCCACGATTTCGTACCTTATTAAATTGCACGCCAACGATCAGCGCGACGATTACGGCCCCGACGACATTGACCACTTCGGTAATCGTCGAGTGCGTTCGGTCGGCGAGTTAATTCAGAACCAAGTTCGAGTGGGATTGTCGCGTATGGAGCGAGTCGTACGCGAGCGTATGACTACTCAAGACGTGGAAGCGATTACTCCTCAAACTCTGATCAATATTCGTCCCGTCGTGGCCGCGCTCAAAGAATTCTTTGGCTCAAGTCAGTTGAGCCAGTTCATGGACCAAACCAACCCATTATCGGGAATTACCCATAAGCGTCGTCTTTCGGCTCTCGGACCGGGTGGTTTGTCGCGTGAGCGTGCGGGATTCGAAGTGCGAGACGTGCACCCGAGTCACTACGGACGGATGTGCCCGATTGAAACTCCTGAAGGACCCAACATTGGCCTGATTGGCTACTTGGCGAGTTTCGCTCGTATTAACGATTTTGGTTTCATTGAGACGCCGTACCGTAAAATTGAAAACGGCCGAGCTACTGGTCAAATCGATTATCTCGCGGCCGACGATGAGGATCGCTACGTAATTGCTCAGGCTAACGCCAACCAAGACGCGAACGGGAAGTTTATCGATGAGCGCGTTTTAGTACGGGCTCGCCGCGGCGACTTGGCCTATGTCGATCCGAGCGAAGTCGATTATATGGATATTTCGCCTAAGCAGATCGTTTCGATCGCTACTGCGCTCATTCCTTTCCTGGAGCACGACGATGCTAACCGTGCCCTTATGGGCGCCAACATGCAACGCCAAGCAGTGCCGGTGCTTTCGCCCACCGCTCCGTTCGTTGGTACGGGAGTGGAAGACCGAGTTGGCACTGACGCGGGCGACGTGTTGATGGCCGAAGGTAACGGAGTAATCGTTGATATCACTGGCGACACCGTTGTGGTTGATTATTCCGACGGCCCTCGTAAGGGGAAAGTCATTCATGAACTTTCTAAGTTCCTTCGTTCTAACCAAGGAACCTGTATTAATCAAAAAGTTGTGGTCAACATTGGTGACACCATAAAAGACGGCGACGTCATTGCTGACGGTCCTTCTACTGACCAAGGCGAGTTGGCGTTGGGTAAAAACCTTCTCGTGGCGTTTATGTCGTGGGAAGGTCACAACTTCGAAGACGCCATCGTTATTTCTGAGCGTCTAGTCAAAGACGATGTTCTTACTTCGATCCATATTGAAAAACACGAAATCGATGCTCGCGACACCAAATTGGGTGAGGAAGAAATTACTCGTGACATCCCCAATCTTTCCGACGACATCCTTAAGGATCTCGACGAAAACGGCGTTATTCGAGTTGGAGCCGAGGTGGGCCCAGGCGACATTTTGGTCGGGAAAGTAACTCCGAAGGGTGAAACCGAACTGACCCCGGAAGAGCGTTTGCTTCGAGCGATCTTTGGTGAAAAAGCTCGGGAAGTTCGTGATACTTCACTTAAAGTTCCTCACGGTGAAACGGGCAAGATCATCGCGGTACGAGAATTTTCGCGTGACGCGGGCGATGAGTTGCCACCAGGAGTTAATCAACTAGTTCAGGTTTTCGTCGGCCAGAAGCGCAAAATTAGCGAGGGCGACAAACTAGCGGGGCGGCACGGCAACAAGGGAATTATTTCCAAGATTCTCCCCATCGAAGATATGCCGTTCCTTGCCGACGGAACTCCCGTTGACATCATTCTTAATCCTTTAGGGGTACCGAGCCGAATGAACGTAGGCCAAGTGCTCGAAACTCACTTGGGTTATGCCGCTCGTTACGGTTGGGCGGGCAAGCCTTCCGCGCCTCGTCCTAACACCAAGACCAGCACTCGAACTGAACCTGCGGTGTGGATTGCTAGTCCAGTTTTCGACGGCGCCCACTGGGACGAAATAGATCGCTCGGGGTCAACCGGAACTATCGAAAACCTATTCGAGCAACTCAACGTCGACGGCGCCAACGGTGTGCGTTTAGTGGGCAACGACGGAAAGGCCACGCTTTACGATGGCCGCACCGGTGACCCCTACGACCAGCCCATAACGGTGGGGTACAGCTACATCTTGAAACTTTCGCACCTAGTCGACGACAAGATTCATGCTCGCTCCACTGGTCCGTACTCAATGATCACGCAGCAACCGCTGGGTGGTAAAGCGCAATTTGGTGGTCAGCGATTTGGTGAGATGGAAGTTTGGGCCCTCGAGGCTTACGGCGCGGCTTACGCTCTCCAAGAAATTCTTACGATCAAATCTGATGACGTGCTTGGTCGAGTCAAGGTTTACGAAGCCATTGTCAAGGGTGACAATATTCCTGAACCCGGCATTCCAGAAAGCTTCAAAGTTCTTATAAAAGAAATGCAAGCCCTGTGCCTCAACGTGAAGGTGACTAACGAGGTAGGGGAAGAAGTCGAAATTCGTGAACTTGATGAAGACGCTTTCCGCACGACCGAAGCTCTCGGGATCAACTTGTCTCGACCAGAGCGAGGAACCGACGAGGAAGATGCCGCTCGAGCGCGCGAGAAAGCCAAAATTTAAATAAATCTGTTTTTACCTAGTAATAACCGACCCCACTTTGAAAGAGGCAGCCAGTGCACGACGCAAATGATCCGGCTCGGATGTCAATCGCGCTGGCCACGGCGGACCAAATTCGCACGTGGTCAAACGGTGAGGTCAAAAAACCCGAGACGATCAACTACCGCACGCTCAAGCCAGAAAAAGACGGTTTGTTCTGTGAAAAAATCTTCGGTCCAACTAAGGACTGGGAGTGTTATTGCGGTAAGTACAAGCGCGTGCGTTTCAAAGGGATTATTTGTGAGCGTTGTGGCGTTGAAGTAACTCGATCCAAGGTCCGCCGTGAGCGGATGGGGCACATTGAATTAGCGGCTCCGGTTACTCACATTTGGTACTTCAAGGGAGTTCCTAGCCGACTGGGCTATCTGCTCGATATCGCTCCTAAAAGTCTTGAGAAAGTCATTTACTTTGCTTCGCACCTAATTACTTGGGTTGACGAAGAGGGACGCCACACGGCGCAGTCCGAGCTTGAGAAAGAAATCAACGACGAAATCGGCGATCTCGAAAAAGAACTCGAGTCACGCGTGCGCACCCGTAGCGAAGAATACGAAAACGAACTTGCTTCGCTTGAGGCTGATGGAGCCAAACGGATTGAAGTTGAGCGGGCGGAGAAGGCCTACAACAAAGAACTTGAAGAATTGCGATTGCACGGTGATGCCGAAATCGCCCACCTTAAGTTGGTGTGGGATACCTTTATCAAACTTGCCCCTAAACAACTTGTCGATGACGAGCGAGTATGGCGTGAGATTGTCGACCGGTATCAGGAATACTTCGCCGGAGGAATGGGTGCCGAGGCAGTTAAAGACCTAATTTCTCGTCTTGACCTAGTAGCCGAAGAAGCTCAACTCAAAGAAGACAGTGTTAGCGCTAAAGGTCAGCGTAAAGAGCGCTCAATCAAGCGCCTAAAAGTTATTGCGGCGTTTAATCGCACTGACGCGGACGGCAAAGCAGTCAACTCGCCTATGGGCATGGTGCTCGACTCGGTTCCAGTTATTCCGCCCGATCTGCGGCCCATGGTTCAGCTCGAGGGTGGTCGGTTTGCTACTTCTGACCTGAACGATCTTTATCGACGCGTTATTAACCGTAATAATCGACTTAAGCGACTACTCGATCTTGGCGCACCCGAAATCATTGTCAACAACGAAAAGCGCATGTTGCAAGAAGCGGTCGACGCCTTGTTCGACAACGGCCGTCGCGGTCGTCCGGTAACTGGGCCGGGTAATCGCCCGCTCAAGTCTCTCTCTGACATGTTAAAAGGTAAGCAGGGACGCTTCCGACAAAACTTGCTGGGAAAGCGCGTCGACTATTCGGGCCGTTCAGTAATTGTTGCCGGGCCGAAGTTGAAACTGCAACAGTGCGGTTTGCCCAAGCAGATGGCATTGGAGTTGTTCAAGCCGTTCGTAATGAAGCGACTGGCCGACCTTGAGTACGCCCAGAATATTAAGTCGGCCAAGCGCATGGTTGAGCGTTCGCGTCCAGAAGTTTGGGATGTGCTAGAAGAAGTAATTAAAGAACACCCGGTGTTCCTTAACCGCGCCCCTACTCTTCACCGTTTAGGGATTCAGGCTTTCGAGCCAATTCTGATTGAGGGTAAAGCCATTCAGATCCATCCGTTAGTTTGTGCGGCGTTTAACGCCGACTTCGATGGTGACCAGATGGCGGTTCACCTTCCGTTATCGGCCGAAGCTCAAGCCGAAGCGCGCATTCTTATGCTTTCGGCCCACAACATTTTGTCGCCGGCTCATGGTCGTGCGATTGCCGTACCTAGCCAAGACATGATTATTGGCGTCTATTACCTAACTGAGTTAGTGGATGGGGCTGCGGGCGAAGGACGAGCGTTTGCTTCGCTCGAAGAAGCACTCATGGCCTTTGATACTTCTTCGGGAACATTGCTAAACGACGCTCCCGAAGGGGCGCTATCGATTCACGCGCGGATCAAAGTGCGTATGTCGGGTCGGCGTTTTCTCGAGAGCGACTTTCCCGTACGTGACGATAAAAACCCCGACGCGATTGTGCTCAAGCGCAGCGCCGATCGCGGGGAAGAAGTTGTTTTGGTAGAAACCAGCCTTGGGCGGTTGCTCTTTACGGAAGCATTCCCTGCAGATTTCGCTTTCCGCGTCGAAGGCACTCAAGGCCTTAAAAAACGAGCTATTACTGAGGTAATCGGCGATCTCGTGGAGGAATACCCTCGAGCCTTAGTAGCCGAGAGTCTTGACAACCTCAAGGATCTTGGGTTCCGTTTTGCTACTCGTTCGGGTCTCACGATTGCTATTTCGGACGTTAAGACTCCGCCCCAAAAAGCTGCGATGCTCGAAACCTTTGAAGCGGCTGCGGCCAAGATAGAAGGCAACTACGACAAAGGTCTTCTGACTGATGAAGAGCGCAAGCAACTTGAGCGCGAATTGTGGTCAGACGCCACTGACGAAGTAGCCCAGGCAATGGAAGCCGAGATGTCGACGGATCGGTTTAACCCGATTGAAATGATGGTGGGCTCTGGTGCTCGTGGTAACGCAGTTCAAGTACGCCAGATAGCGGGTATGCGGGGCTTGGTGGCTAACCCTCGAGGAGAAATTATTCCTCGTCCAATTAAGTCAAACTTCCGCGAAGGACTTTCTGTACTTGAGTATTTCGTTTCTACTCACGGGGCCCGTAAAGGTTTGGCCGACACCGCCTTGCGTACAGCCGACTCGGGTTACTTGACTCGTCGTCTTGTTGACGTGGCGCAAGAGGTAATTGTGCGGGACGAAGACTGCGAGTCAACTCGAGGCATCATGGTCGAAAATGTTTTGGCCGATGGTGAAGCCCACCGTTTGCTCGAGACGAGCTTGCAGGGCCGTTGTTTGGCCGAAGACGTGACTTTGACCGACGGAACGGTTTATTCCCGCGACATGGAAATTCGGGAAGATGAAGTTGAAGTATTGGCCAATGATCCCAGCGTTACCTCAGTGAAGGTGCGCTCGGTTCTTACCTGCGATTCCATCTCGGGTATTTGTGCTCTGTGCTACGGAACGATGTTGGCTAACGGAAAAATCTCTGACCTCGGTGAAGCAGTCGGAATTATTGCCGCCCAATCGATTGGTGAGCCGGGAACTCAGTTGACTATGCGTACTTTCCATACCGGTGGTGCGGTTCAGTCTTCGGGAGGAGACATTACCCACGGTCTACCTCGAGTGGTTGAGCTTTTCGAAGCTCGCGACCCTAAGGGATCTTCGATTTTGTCCGAATCGTCGGGTGTTGTTCGCCTCGGTGACAACGAAAAAGGCGATCGCATTATTACGGTCGTAGCCGATGATGGTACCGAAGAGACTCATATTATTGCTCGTCGGGCTGAGCTCTATCCCGGTGGCGATAAAGGTCCGAAGATCGAAGAAGGCACTGAAGTCGAGGCGGGTAACCAACTCACCGGCAACGAACGCACTCCGCTTGATCCCAAGAAAGTTCTGCAGGTGCGCGGTATTCGAGAAACTCAGCAGTATCTCTCCGACGAAGTACAGCGGGTATACCGCGAACAAGGTGTATCTATTCACGACAAGCACGTTGAGGTAATTGTGCGGCAAATGCTTCGCCGAGTCGGTGTATCGGAGCCAGGCGATTCGAACTACTTGCCGGGACAAAAAACCGATGCCCGCGCGTTTGCTGAAACCAACCGTCGCTTGGTGGCCGAAGGTAAGCGTCCAGCTGAAGGACGACCAGAATTAATGGGAATCACCAAAGCCTCTTTGGCCACCGACTCGTGGCTTTCGGCGGCATCGTTCCAAGAGACAACCCGAGTGCTAACCGAGGCCGCGATAGAAGGCCGCAACGATTCACTGTTTGGTCTCAAAGAGAACGTCATTATCGGAAAGTTGATCCCCGCGGGTACCGGAATGCCGGTGTACCGCGAGATCGACACTTTGGCTCCGGATTACAAGCCTTTGCCGTTCTACTCTTCCGAGCTCGATGCCGAAGAAATGGCGCAATACTTACTGGAAACCATAGGAACCGCCGAGGCCGAAGTAGCGGTTGTCAGCGAAGAAGTCGTTTCGAGTGAGCTGCGAGTGGTCCCTGATATCGAAGTAACCGAAGTGGTGGTAGACCTCGAGGGGACTGGCACCGGCGAGTAAGGCTATTGTCTATCGTTCCAAAGTATTTATCCGGTATTCACTACGAAAGTTGTTTAGTGCCCACAATCCAGCAACTGGTCCGCCGAGGCCGATCCAGCAAGGTGGAGAAGTCAAAAACTCCCGCGCTTAAAGGTTCTCCACAGCGACGGGGAGTTTGCACTCGCGTCTACACCACTACACCGAAGAAACCGAACTCGGCATTGCGTAAAGTTGCTCGCGTTCGTTTGACTTCGGGGGTAGAAATCACGGCTTATATTCCCGGTATTGGTCATAACCTCCAAGAGCACTCCATTGTATTGGTGCGCGGGGGGCGAGTTAAAGATTTGCCCGGTGTCCGCTACAAAATTATTCGTGGTGCGCTCGACGCCAGTGGTGTATCCGATCGCAAGCAAGCCCGCAGCCGTTACGGCGCGAAGCGAGATGGATAGATATGCCTCGTAAAGGACCTGCGGCTCGCCGCGAACTAGCTCCCGACCCAATTTATAAATCAGTAGTTGTTACTCAGTTGGTCAACAAAGTCATTCAGAAAGGCAAGCGCGCTCGCGCTGAGCGGTTGGTCTATGACGCGCTAAGTGAAATCGAGCAAAAGAGTAATGAAGATCCAGTAGTTACTCTTAAGCGTGCGGTGGAAAATGTTCGCCCTGCTCTTGAGGTGCGCAGCCGTCGAGTCGGTGGCGCTACTTACCAAGTCCCCGTTGAAGTGCGTCCGCGCCGCGCCACCACTTTGGCGGTGCGTTGGATTGTGGGTTATGCCCGTCAACGGCGGGAGAAAACTATGGCTGGTCGTTTAGCGGCCGAACTGCTTGATGCCAGCAATGGGGTCGGTGCGGCCATGAAACGCAAGGAAGATCTACAAAAAATGGCCGAGTCAAATAAGGCGTTTGCTCATTATCGCTGGTAGCAGCCCAAGGCCAACCGCTTAGGCGACGGCGATGAAAGCGGGCTTGTCGTTAGCGCACAATCAATCCGTCGAATCAATATCTAAAAGTAGAGAAGTATTAAATGGCAGTTGCTGAGAAAGATAACAAGTCCAAAGCTAAGGGCAAGCCCTCATCGGCGCGAGAGATTCCACTCGCCCAGGTTCGCAATATCGGGATCATGGCCCACATTGACGCGGGTAAAACTACTACCACCGAACGCATTCTTTATTACACCGGAAAGACTTACAAGATCGGTGAAGTGCACGAAGGTGCGGCGGTTATGGACTGGATGGTTCAAGAACAAGAGCGAGGTATCACTATCACCAGCGCAGCCACTACTTGTCAGTGGCGGGACACAGTAGTCAACATCATCGACACTCCCGGCCACGTTGACTTTACTATCGAAGTAGAGCGTTCGCTACGAGTGCTTGACGGCGCGGTAGCAGTTTTTGACGCAGTAGCAGGGGTTGAGCCCCAAACCGAAACGGTATGGCGCCAGGCCAATAAATACAGCGTTCCGCGTATGTGTTTTGTTAACAAAATGGACCGAACCGGCGCCGATTTCTATCGGTGTGTTGACATGATTAAAGATCGTCTTGACGCTCGAGTTGCTGTAACTCAACTCCCTATGGGCTCGGAAGGCGATTTTATTGGTCTTATCGATCTGCTCGAGCAAAATGCGCTCGTATGGGATAGCGACATGGGTGAGACTTTTGAAACTCTTCCCGTACCTGATGAATACACTGCCGATGTTGAGCGCTGGAGTCACGAGCTAATCGATGTAGTCAGTCAGTTCGATGAAAATGTATTAGAGAAATATGTAAGCGAAGAAGAGATAACGGCGGCCGATCTCCGTGAAGGATTGCGAGTAGCCACTTTGGACGGCGAACTCGTCCCTATTTTGTGTGGAAGTGCGTTTAAGAATAAAGGGGTTCAGCCTTTGTTGGACGCAGTGATCGACTATTTGCCCAGCCCGGTAGACATTCGTCCGGTGCAAGGGGTTGATATGAAGACCGATGAGCCCGCGGAGCGACTAGCTAATGACGACGAGCCTTTTTCGGCCTTGGCGTTTAAAATTATGAGCGACCCTTACGTCGGAAAACTGACTTACTTTCGGGTTTACTCAGGATCGCTAGTAGCGGGTAGTTCGGTTCTTAACTCGACTAAAGATAAAAAAGAGCGGGTCGGGCGTATTTTGCAGATGCACGCTAATCACCGAGAAGATAAAGATGGAGTATTCGCGGGCGACATTGTGGCTGCGGTAGGGCTTAAGAACACTACGACGGGTGACACTCTGTGCGATAGCGGAAATCCAATCGTGCTGGAAAAGATGATATTCCCTGAGCCCGTTATATCGGTAGCGATTGAACCAAAAACAAAAATTGACCAAGATAAACTTTCTAAAGCTCTTGGCGCACTTTCAGAAGAAGATCCGACTTTCCAAGTTCGTTCTGATGAAGAAACTGGACAAACAATTATTTCAGGAATGGGTGAACTCCATCTAGACGTGCTGGTCGACCGCATGGTGCGGGAGTTCTCGGTAGTGGCCAACGTCGGTAAGCCTCAGGTTGCGTACCGGGAAACTATTACTCAGCCGATCGAAAAAGTTGAGCAGCGCTATGTGCGCCAATCTGGTGGTCGAGGGCAGTATGGCCACGTAGTACTCAGCTTGGAGCCCACGGGCCCGGGCGGCGGGTACGAGTTTGTTGACCAAATCACCGGTGGAGTAATTCCGCGTGAATATATACCTGCGGTTGATCAGGGTATTCGTGAAGCAATGGAGGGCGGCGTGCTGGCTGGCTATCCTCTCGTCGATATAAAAGCGATCCTGACTTTCGGTTCGTATCACGACGTTGACTCCAGCGAAATCGCTTTCAAGATTGCTGGCTCAATGGCATTCAAAGAAGCCGTTCGGAGAGCAAAACCGGTGTTATTAGAGCCGATTATGGCGGTCGAAGTGGTTACGCCCGAGGACTATATGGGCGATGTCATTGGCGACTTGTCGTCTCGACGAGGGAAGGTTGAAGGCATGGAACAACGGGGTACTTCTCACGTTGTTACTGCTCAAGTACCGCTAGCCGAGATGTTCGGCTACGCTACTGATCTCCGCTCCCGAACCCAGGGGCGAGCAACATACACCATGCAATTCGATTCTTATCAGGCGGTTTCGCAAGTCATCGCCGAAGAAATTATTGCCCGAGTTCGTGGGGAATAATTTCAGTTAGAAAAATCAAAAAGTTTGTAGTCCAAATTACTAATAATCCAATAAGAGAGAGGCAATAACGTGGCCAAGGCTAAGTTCGAGCGGAACAAGCCGCATTTAAATATCGGCACAATTGGTCACATTGACCACGGCAAGACCACCTTGACCGCGGCCATTACCAAGGTGCTCTCGGAAAGAAACCCCAACACGAGTTTCACCGCTTTCGATGAA
>SHUY01000043.1 GCA_009694435.1 Acidimicrobiia bacterium
AGAGACCCAGGCTTGTCGGGCGCAGAATACGCTTCAGAGCGTGAGTATGCCCCCTATAGACATCAAACTTTCTAGCTCAACCACTCCGGCATCTCCGTCGGTCAGCCGACCCGAGGAGTTTGGCTCAGCGGTATTCGGAATTCAAAAAGTGACGGTTTCTTACAACAACACTCCTGCTATTGCTGATGTGAGTTTTTCAGTCAGGTCCGGAGAAGTAACTGCGCTAATCGGTCCCTCGGGTTGCGGCAAGAGCACATTGCTTCGGTCGTTTAATCGCATGAACGATTTAATTAGCGGTGCGTCAGTGAAAGGCCTGATTGAATATCACGGAGTCGATTTATACGACAAAAAAGTTGACCCCGTGGAAGTGCGCCGGCGAATCGGGATGGTTTTTCAAAAACCTAATCCTTTTCCTAAATCAATTTATGAAAATGTTGCTTTTGGTCCTCAACTCAATAAGCGTCGGGGAAATTATGACGATGTAGTTGAACGCGCACTTACTCGGGCTGCTTTATGGGATGAAGTCAAAGATAAATTAAAGCAAAGTGCGTTTGCTCTTTCGGGTGGTCAACAACAGCGCCTATGCATCGCTCGCTGTTTAGCCACTAACCCCGATGTTATTTTGATGGACGAGCCTTGTTCGGCCCTTGACCCTATCGCGACAGCTCGAATTGAAGATCTTATGGCGGAACTGAAAAGTGAAGTCACAATTGTTATCGTTACCCACAACATGCAACAGGCTGCTCGTATTTCTGATATGACTGCGTTTATCACTACTGATGTTACTGACGATGGAAGTCGAGTAGGTCGGTTAGTTGAGTTTGATTCTACGGGAACAATTTTTACCAACCCGTCTGATGCACGAACTGAAGGATACGTAACTGGTCGCTTCGGATGATCGCCACAGTCGTTAGTGGCTCGGCAAAGTTAAGAGTAGTAAGCCATGCGATTTAAAAATCGAAGGGTCTTGTCTTCACCAGACAAACCAGATTCAGATTTTCAACTAAGTAGCGTTCCTGACCAAGGTATCAATGAGTCGATGCAAGGTGTTCTAGATCTCCTTGAAGTTGCCATAATAATTTTTGATCAATTAGGGCGAGCGGTGTATCGCAATAAAGCAGGCGCGAGATTTGACCAAGCTCGTCATAGCGATGCGGTTGTCAAGGACGCTATTAACCGTATGGTGGCTGCAACTTTAATCGGAGGTGCACCCGAAGAAGAGTTAGAACTATTAGGCCCTCCGGCTCAAGTGTGGTCGCTCTCTTGTGAAGCCTTGAGGTCCGATTCTCAACCTCAAGGGGTGGTGGTTGCCGTTCAGGATGTAACTTCTTTGCGTCGAGTAGAGAAAGTACGACGCGACTTCGTAGCCAATGTCACTCACGAACTAAAAACTCCGATCGGGGCATTAGCGATATTGGCAGAAACGATTGCTACGGGGGACAAAGGTGCTGATACTCAAGAATTAGCCGAGAGATTGGTTCTAGAATCTAATCGCTTGGGCCGCATGGTTGACGACCTTCTTGATCTGAGCACGATCGAATTGCAAGATGCCAAAGATCACCGATCGATAGCGGTTGGTGTTCTCGTCGAAGAGGCGCTGGGGCGAGTCAGCGCACTGGCTCGACAAAGGCAAGTAACCCTGGACTTTGTCAGCCGCGGGGAGGAAGCGATTCTCTTGTTATGTGATCAAGCTCAAATGGTCAATGCGCTGACTAATTTATTAGAAAACGCAATTAAATATTCTGACTCGGGTCAATTGGTTACCATCGCTGCTTATCGAGGAGATCCCCGGGGGGGAGTTGTTGTTGAAGTGAGCGACGATGGGGCGGGGATCCCTGATCAAGACCAAGAGCGCATATTCGAAAGATTTTATCGGGTGGATAAGGCTCGCAGTCGGTCGACCGGCGGAACTGGCTTGGGTTTGTCCATCGTTCGTCATGTCGTCGAGGCCCACGGGGGAACAATCGTGGTCGAATCGGAAGAGGGAGAAGGGTCGGTATTTCGCCTCGCTCTTCCCAATTCGAGTGATGTAATCGAAGAGGAAAACTTATGAGCGACAAGCCAGTTATTTTGGTTGTTGATGACGAGGAGTCGTATCGCGACGCTCTGTCTATCGCGCTCGACCGCGAGGGATTCTCGGTAATCACCGCTGCCGATGGAGCCGAAGCATTGGCTGCCTTTGACCGCGACCATCCCGTCTTGGTGTTACTTGATGTGATGTTGCCCAAGATGTCCGGTATTGATATTTGTCGAGAGATCCGGTCCCGATCTTCTGTTCCGATAATTATGGTTACCGCCAAAAATGCCGAAATAGATACAGTGGTCGGACTTGAAGTTGGGGCCGACGACTACATCACCAAGCCTTTTGGGTTGCGGGAGTTAGTAGCTCGAGTCAGAGCGTTGCTGCGCCGAGCGCCTATTGACTCAGTTCGTCCCACCGATGTCGATTTGATAGAAGTGGGGGCAGTCCGACTCGACGCAGCTCGCCATGAAGTGTTTGTTAATGATGAGTTGACTCCACTTACCAGAAAAGAATTTGAGTTATTAGAGTTTTTCTTACTGAACGCTGATCGAGTCCTTACTCGTGACCAACTGATAGATCGAGTCTGGGGTAGCGATTACTACGGGGACACCAAGACCCTTGATGTTCATGTTAAACGCCTACGAGCGAAGATTGAAGCTGAGCCGGCTAACCCCGAGCGACTTATTACCGTGCGAGGAGTTGGCTACCGTTACGAAAAATCGTAGATCGATTTTATTGTGGTGGTTCGATATATCTGGCGTTAATGACTTGACCATCAGAAAAGTCAAGAACCCAAACTGATCCTTTTTCGCTGCGGTCACTATCGAGGTTGACTCCTAGCGACTCAACGTAGTTCATAATGATTCCGATGACATCGCCATGACTACACAAAACTGCGTTTTCTGCCGACATTTTTGTAAACAGGTTGAGGATTTTGTCAGGAGGTGACCCTTCGCCAAGTTCACTGCGGGCCTCTGTCTCGACTCCAGTTTGTGAGGACAGGCGGGCCACGGTTTGTAGGCAACGAGCGTAAGGGCTTGAAATTATGTGGGTGATATCTTTTTTAACTAAAAATTTGGCAATTTTTTTAGATTGCTGTTCACCGCGTGAAGAGAGCAAGCGCTCGTTATCGGGACCATTCCATCTTCCCCGGCTTCCAGCTTTGGCGTGGCGTACTAGATAGGTCGTCACGGCGACTTTTTCGGATTGGTTAGTTCCCGTGGCATTGAACCCACCGATGAAAGCAGTTCGCGGTCGTGCTCATAGGTGAGCAAGGCGTGCGCTTCACCGAGGGTGCACCACCGTAACTCGTCTACTTCTTCGTTCACTATGAACTCCTCTGGGCCAGCTATCTTCATGAGCCAGTAGCGCACAACTTTGTCTCGTCCTCGTCCATCACGGTAACGCGTGGGCTTCAATTCGTCACCTAGACGACAAACTAGCCCTGTCTCCTCTTCGATTTCTCGTAGCGCAGTGGCCTCATCGTTGGCGTCAGTTCGATCTCGTTTGCCTTTCGGAAAACTCCAGTCGTTGTAACGCGGGCGATGGACTACTGCTACTTCGATCTCAGAATTGATCGGTTTGGGGTTGCGGATAATGATCCCACCGGCGGCCCTGACCTCTGATTTTTCTTTACTCACGATGAGCGGTTGGCCCGAACTTCGGCTAATTCACGAAAACGCAACTGGGTGTCGAAGCCGCCGGTGATTGGACTACGGTGCCAGTCCCCTTCGGAGTCAAGCGTCCAAGCCAGACCGTTCTCGTCCAGGTCAATCTTCAGGATTTCTTCGAGTCGAGCCCGAGACGTTTCATCAACTATTGAACAGAGCGTCTCAACTCTCCGGTCAAGGTTGCGTTGCATCCAGTCGGCCGACCCAATTAGGTAGTCCGCAGTGGCAGGGTCAGACCCGAAACGGTAGATGCGGGAGTGCTCAAGGTAGCGACCCACTATCGAACGCACAAAAATATTTTCCGACAACCCCGGAACTTGAGGCCGCACGCAACAAATTCCTCGCACTACTAAGTCAACACGCGCTCCAGCCCGAGAGGCGTCGTAGAGTTCATCAATAAGGTCGGGGTCAACCAGGCTATTTAGCTTTAGCGCGATATAGCCGTCCGCACCTTTGGCCGCTTCGGCGCGCACTCGATCCCGCAAGCCGATACGCAGCGCCTCAGGGGCAACGAGAAGACGGTTGTAGTTGACCGATTGACTGTACCCAGTTAGGTGATTGAACAATTCGCTTACGTCTGAGCCCACATCGGGACAAGCGGTAAACAAGCCAATATCTTCGTAGATAGTGGCGGTAGTGGGGTTGTAGTTACCCGTGCCGACATGGCAATAACGGCGTATCTCGCCGTCGCTTTCTTGTCTTACTACCAAAACGATTTTGGCGTGGGTTTTAAGTCCGACGATCCCGTAAACAACATGAACTCCAGCCGCTTCTAAGAGTTGAGCACGCTCAATATTCGCTTCTTCGTCGAAGCGTGCTTGTAGTTCTACTAGAGCAACGACTTGCTTTCCGGCGCGGGCGGCCTCAATGAGGGCCTGGATGATGTTGCTTTCATCGCCACCAGTTCGATAGATGGTTTGTTTAACCGCCAAGACTTTTGGGTCGCGAGCAGCCTGGCGTAAAAATGCCTCGATAGATGTGCGAAAAGAGTCGTAAGGGTGGTGAACCATAACATCGCCGCGGCGTAAAATTTCAAAGAAATTATTAGGTTTTGCCTCGGCATTAATTAATACTGCGGGTGTGCGCGGCGACCACGGACGGTCCGAAAGGTCAGCGCGGCTCGGTAGTGCAATCTTGAATAGTCCCGTCAGGTCGAGAGGACCGTCGACAATGATTTCCGCTCCGGCGGCAATTTCAAGTTCACTCCTAAGCACCGCGCGCACTTCTTCTGGCATGGTGGTGTCAATCTCTAAACGTACTGTTCGGTTCGATTGAGTTCGTTGTTGGAGAACTTCCTCGATGGCTTCACGCAGATCGTCGGCCTCATCGTCAAGTGCGAAATCGGTGTCGCGAGTAACTCGAAACGGGAAGTACCCCTTTACTTCCATGCCGGGGAAAAGCCGATCGAGGTGGGCTGCTACTAATTGTTCGATGGGCAAGAACCGGTTTCCCCCGTCAAGATCTAAAAATCGGGGGAGAGTCCCGGGCAGTTTTACTCGAGCGAAGCGCTCTTCTTCGGCGTCATGATCGCCAACCCGAACGGCCAAATTGAATGACAGGTTCGAAATATAAGGAAACGGATGGGCAACATCGACGGCCAGCGGAGTCAGAATCGGGAATATCTCTTGTTCAAATCGGGCAGTCAGCGACGTTTGCTCATCGAGTCCAAGGTCGCTCCAGCCGACAAAGTGGAGTCCTTCTTCGGCGAGAGCCGGGGCTAAATCTTTAGTGAAAACTGCGCTTTGGCGGTCAACTAGATCTTGAACGCGCGTGCGTAACAGTCCAATGGTTCGAGAAGGGTCAAGACCACCGGCTGACGGGGTGCTGATCCCGAGATCGGCCTGGGCTTGGAGGGCCGCGACGCGAACTTGAAAGTATTCATCGAGATTGGAGGAGAAAATCGCCACGAACTTAGCTCTCTCTAACAATGGACGATTGTGATCTTCCGCTAGAGCCAATACTCGGGCGTTGAAATCAAGCCACGACAATTCTCGATCTAAGAAGCGTTCCGAGCCGGTCATTTCGTAATAATACCTTGTTCAGTCAATAGCTCGTCTGGGGGCTACCGTCGTAGTAGTTATGGCCACCGACCCTCGGTTTTTGCCGCGATCCCCGTTCGTTCGATTGATGCAAACCCACGCGATCAGCGTGGCGGGCGATGCCTCAGTGGCGGCCTCATTGGCGGGGTCATTATTTTTCGCTCAACCTACCAGCGCGGCTCGCAGCGACATATTGCTTTATCTATTACTGACCATGGCGCCGTTTGCGGTTTTGTCACCCGTTATGGGGCCAATTCTTGATCGCTTTCGCGGTGGTCGGCGAATAATGGTGATCATCTCGTGCTTAGGTCGAGCAGTTTTATGTTTAGCGATGGTGCAATTTATTATTCAACCTTCTCCCGAAGGGTTACTTGTCTATCCGCTGGCTTTTGGGGTTTTAGTTTTACAAAAAACCTATTCAATCGCTAAAGCGGCTTTAGTCCCAGCGATTGTGACTGATTCTTCACAGTTGGTAAGAGCTAATTCGCGCTTAGCCATTGTTAGCCTTGTCGCCAGCATGGTGGGCGGCGCACCAGCGTTTTTACTGCAAGTTGTTTTTGACGCTCGTTTTTCTTTGGCTTTCGCCGTAACGATGTTCACCGTTGCCACATTTTTCGCTTTTCGCATTCCTCGCACTCAGGTTGTGCAAAATGCCACCGAAGAAAAACTTGAGTCAGAAGAAACTCATCAGCCCAGCGTGTTGTTGGCGGGCAGCGCCATGGCAGTCATTAGGGTTGCGGTTGGAGTAATTGTTTTTCTTTCGGCGTTTACTTTCAAAGACGACAAAATCGGACTGGCGTTTGTTCTCGGTGCGTACGCGGTGGGTGGTTTTATCGGCAACGCAGTGGCTCCAGTGGCACGAAAACGGGTGCGGGAAGAAGTTATTTTGACTACCTGCTTGCTTGGCGCGGGTGCACTTTCACTATTGGGGGCAATAGCTGGTGTAGATATAGTCGGAGCCGCACTGGCAAGTTTGGCCGTGGCGACTGCTTCAGCCGCCGGAAGAGTTGGGTTCGACTCGTTGCTGCAACGCGATGGCCCCGATGCGGCGCGCGGTCGCGCCTTTGCTCGTTTTGAAACTCGATTTCAGTTGGCGTGGGTTGCCGGTGCTCTGTTTGGGATTATCCCCTTTAGCGAAGACTTCGGTCTTTTTGCCCTTGGGTTTTTACTGGTCTTGGCTGGGCTGTCTTATTTGACCGCGCTGCGTAGCGCTCGCACCGCCCCTTCAAGGTCTAAGTTGCGGCCTCAAGTCGTCGATCAAGTTTGGGACTTGACTAAAGGTCGGGTCCGTTCACGTTATAAGGCTTCGCGTGCGGCCAAGCGTAAGTCGGACGAGCAGCGAAACGGTCTATGACCAACCTTTAGTGGCACCGCGCACCATCCCGAACGGTCCCGCGGGCCAGCGAAAACAGTCAACCATTATTTGGTCAACTTGATCTTTAGTAGCGACACCATCAGCAACGACTTGGTTGGCTTCGGCAATCATGGCGAAATAAATCCGGTTGGCTACGAACCCCCACACTTCAGGAAAGTCGTTCACGACAACGGGGTTTTTCCCACACGCTTGGGCTACTTCGCTAACGGTGGCTATCGTGGACTCCGAAGTTGTGGGCGTACGAATGATCTCTGCGAGGGCCATCACTGGAGCGGGGGAAGCCCAGTGCCAGCCAACTACTAGTTCGGGACGAGAGGTCGCCGCCGCGATTTTGTTAATCGATAAGCCCGATGTATTGGAAGCCAAAATTGTTGCTTGGGGTGCTCGCTGGTCAAGATCGCGAAAAATATTGATCTTAAGATCAATATTTTCGGGAACTGCTTCGATTACTAAATCGCTTGCTGCTACTAAGTCGAGGTCGGTAGTGAATTGAAGTCGAGACAGAGCGGAGGCCGCTTCTTCGGAGGTTAACTTTTCCCGTTCCACCGCTCGGTCTAACCCGTAGCGCCCAGTAGTTACATGTTCGCGTCCTTGGGTCAACGCTTGTTCGTCGATGTCGCAGCAGACAGTCTTGTAGCCAGCTACGGCCAAGACTTGGGCGATACCGCTACCCATGACCCCCGCTCCAACCACACCAATAGTTAAATCTCGCGAAAGCAAAGTCATGGCCCCTCGGGTTCGTCTAAGGGTGAACGGTCGATATCAGATTCGTCGAGTTCGATGCGAGCCAACCATAATCCCGGAGCAACTAGTTCGTTCGCAGTGGGTTCCATAGCGGCATTTTCCCAAAGTCGGTGCAGACTCTCGATCCCACCCCGCTCAACCACGCCTCGACAAAATTCACTTCCGCGTTCGAAATCTTCTCGCCCGGCGCCCATTCCGAGTAGCCCTTCGATGAACCGCTCGGCTTCACCGCGTTCAATCCGGTGTCGAGCCATGGCTTCATGTATGCGATCAAACGAAACAATAAGTGGGCGCCCAGTGCGTTCAAGAATGGTGTCGGCGTAACCCTCTAATACGGCATGGAAAACTCGAGCTTCATCAAGCAAGAGTCGCTGGCGGTCATTACGAAGCGCTCCTAGTAATTCTTCGGGGTGATCAGCCAGCGCCTGAATAGAACTGGGGTCGGAGGGGTCGAGGTCGGCGAAAATTCCGCCTTCGAGTCCGGAACCTAAATCCGAACCATCGAACTCGTAGGCCGACACGTAATCGGTGGCTAAAGCCACCAATCGTCGTCGAACCCAAGCAATAGAACGCACTGAGGCGTGGACTAGTTCGTGGATCGCCATGTAGAAATAAATGTCGGAGCGTTCTAGCGACCACGCTTCTTCAAATTCATTAATGTTGCCGACCACAAAAACTAAAGTCGGAGAGTCTTCGGTGGGCAGTGGAAGGTCGTAGATACCTAAAGAGTGTCGAGCGAGGTGTCCAATCATCGATCCGGCCTGTACGCCCAGCAGTAGTGGTGCCAGCATAGGAACGATGGTCGAAAAAGACTCCGCGGGCATTCCGGGGATCTCCGGAAGTCCTAACTCTTCGGGGGTGTTTTCGCCGATAAGCCCTTCGAGCGCTTCCGGGGTAAGGGCTTTACCTACCGAACCCGCAAGGGCCACGATAACTGGCCGCAGCGAATCGATCTGCGCGGTGGCCCAATCGGCTCGAGTTAGTACTTTCAGCGGAGTGGTAAGTGAAGCCGCGATTCCGGTTTCGTTGGCGACCAAAGTTTTAGCGGCTAAAACTAAGTCAGATAGTTGTTCTTGGTCGTCACTCGCTATTTCTTTTTCGGGCATTTCTCCGTTGGCTATGGCCACCGCCAGTTGTTTGGCGATCTCCCAGTTGACTGGTCCGGGCGATTGCATGATGCGAAACATCTCGCTGAGGTCGAGTTGGGAAAAATCAAACCCGGCACCAAAAGGATCCTCGGGAAAAGGTGCGGGGTCACTCATTTTTTAAACGGTAGTTAAGTGTTCGGCGCTCCAAGCGTCCCAGTCGGAATTGAAATAGCGCACCCGAGTTTTTTTGTATTCTTTGATTGACCACAGCAAGGTGTATTCGTCGATACCACTTTCAGCCCGAATGGCATCGATGGTTTCCTCGCATTCATGAGCATTCATTCCGTGAACCATGGTAAAGAGCGAGTAAGGCCAATCGTCGTAGGTCGGTCGGCGATAGCAGTGGCTAACCCGAGCGAACCCAGCCATGCGGGGACCAAGTTCTTCGAGCCGATCTTCAGGCACAACCCATACCCCCATAGCGTTGGCTTTGTAGCCCGCGGTGCGGTGGTTCATTACTGCGGCAAATCTGCGCATCAGTTTTCGCTCTTTGAGCGAAGCCAGGGTACTGAGCACTTCATCTTCTGAGCAACCGATAATTTCACCGTAAGCGGCAAAGGGGAATTCGGTCAGAGGGAGATCTTCTTGTGCGGTGCGAATAACGGCGATGTCAAGATCGCTAAGGGTGGGAATTTCCATTTCTGGTGTTCGCTCGGGGCTTTCGTGAGGCAATACAGCAGTGCGGGCATCGGCCGCCGTAGCGCCAGTCATGTCAAGTTTTACTCCAATTTTGTAGAGCTTAAGCGTGGGAAGCAAGCGGGTAACTAGCGCGCCACTATTTTTATGCAGCACATCAACATGTTCTTGAAGAACATCGCCCGGCGGAACGGCAATGGTGTACCAAAGGTTGTAATCGTGATTGCGCTTGTAGTTGTGGGATACCCCAGGGTGTTCGCTAATCACCGCCGCCGCTTCATCGATTCGATCCGGATCGATCTTGGCCGCGATTAAAGCCGATCCGTAACCGAGCGCGCGAGTATCAAAAATGGCTGACAGTTGGCGCAACACCCCGGCTGCTTTTACTTTGGCCACGCGTTCGCGTACCTCGGGTTCAGTAATTCCGATTCGTTCGCCCAGAGCGGCGAAGGGTCGCGGCTCAACCGGGAAGTCCCATTGAAGAGCATTGAGAAGTTCTCGGTCGAGTTCGTTGAGGTCGCCAGTTTTATCCATACCGGTCATCGTTACACGCTCACCGCTCACCGGCTAATCAGCCTCGGAGCCCAGATTGAGCCGACGAGGCCGGCTGCTCGCCCAGAGAAACCGGCAATTTTTGGGTCATCCCGGCTCGGGTTAGGCCCACGAGCACCGGATCGCCTGCGCGCCGCTGAGCAATGGCGGCCAATAGGTCAGCACTCGATCGCACCCGATCGTTGCCCAAGGAAATAATGCGATCGCCAACTTGTATCCCCGATTGGTCGCTAGGGGCGCCGGCCACCACGGCCACCACGATCGCCCCCTCGCGGCCAATGTCGTTGCGCACCTGAACTCCGATCCACCCGTGACGGGGTCGTCCGGACGTATCAATCTGCGCCACAATTACTCGGACATCGTCGATGGGGATGGCGTTTCCAGGCGCCGAATTGGTTAGAAACCCGATGACTGCACCTGAGGAATCAAGTAACGGTCCTGAACTTAGCAAGTCGGTGTAAAGCATCCCGGGCAAAACGGATCCGTCATTAGCGACGGCTAAGGCGTTGCGTTCTTGGATTTGCCCATAACTGAGTGCAGCGATTCGATTGGACCCGATACTCATCGCGGTTACTTGATCACCAATGTCGATTTTGGAAGCCGAACCAAGTTGGACTGCGGGGAAATCAAACTCAGGGGTATTAAGTACCGCAAGGTCGGCCATTAGGTCCACGCCCAACACGCTCGCTGTTACTTGTAAATCGACCGAAGAGGTTTGTTGGGAACAATTAATTTTTTTTGCCCCAGCAACCAAACTCGCGTTGGTAATAATCTTGTGATCACCTAAAGAAATTCCGGCCCCTACGACAACACCACTCTCATTAGTAACTTCTACTGCAACCACCCCATAATCGCGGTCAAGATCGCTGGCCGCGGCGGGTGACGAAAATTGTGCGAGAGTGGAAGTAACGACTTTTTGACTTGCGTTCGGCCCGTTTAGGGCCAACAAGGTCAGAGTGATGAGTAGCGTGCCCGCCGCAGTGGCCCCAAGAGCCGCCCATTTGGCGCTTGATCGGGCCGAACCAGAACTCTTCGGCGAACCGGGGAGTTCGCTCGGATGGGTCCAGCCGTGCTCAAACCCACTTTGGCCGTACTCGTTGGGGTTCGTCTCAAAATCATAAGGTTCTTGGGGGTTTTCCGGCATAATTCAAGTCTATGAAGCCACCGAAGCGATTAGACCGCGGGCTCAAGGTTGCCCTCAGCCGCCGGCCACTAATATCTACCCAATGCTTGAAGTTCCGATTCGATCCGACTGGGTCGTAGTAACCCCCGATCCGCTGTCCGTAGAGCTTGCTATGGAGTGGGCTACTACGCCTGCTTGTGGGGCGGTAGTTACTTTTTCAGGAGTGGTGCGGGATCATTCTGAAGACCGTTTTGGAGTAACCGCCATCACTTACGAGTCCTACGAAGAAGTCGCGACCGAACGACTCGCGGCAGTGGTGGGTGAGGCTCGCGAGCGCTACGAGGGTATTGAGCGGATAGCCGTTTGGCATCGAACGGGCCGGTTGGAACTGTCGGAGTTGTCGGTCTTGGTCGTGGTTTCTTCGGCCCATCGTGATGTCGCCTTCACTGCGGGTAGATTTGTTATCGACACACTAAAAGTGAGCGTTCCGATTTGGAAGCGTGAACACTGGGAATCGGGTGACGACTGGGCCGAGAGTGCATTGCCGCTTCGTTCTAACACTCACCCGAGGATTAACTAATGGCTCGCGACTTAGCTATCGACCTCGGAACGGCCAATACTCTGGTTTACGCTCGTGGGCAGGGGATAATCCTTAACGAGCCCACCGTTATCGCACTTAACAACCGAACCCAAGAAGTTTTGGCTATGGGGGAAGAAGCGTGGCAGATGATTGGCCGCACCCCCGGACACGTAGTGGCGGTAAGGCCACTACGAGGGGGAGCGATCACCGACTTTGAGGTAACCCAGCGGTTGATTCGACTTATTTTCGCCCGTGCGGGAGTTACTCGATTACAGCGCTCTCGGGTGCTGGTGTGTGTTCCTTCAGCGATTACTCACGTTGAGCAGCGAGCAGTGCTGGAGGCGAGCCGACGGGCGGGGGCAGCTCAGACTTATCTCATCGAACAGCCCATGGCGGCCGCTATTGGCGCATCGCTGCCGATTCACGAGCCGCTGGGAAATATGGTGGTCGACATTGGTGGTGGCACCAGCGAAATGGCCGTGCTTTCACTCGGCGGAGTAGTGACTCTGCAAGCAGTCCGAGTGGGGGGGTTCGATCTTGACAGCGCCATCCAAGCCCACCTGCGCCAAGCCCACGGGATCGCCGTTGGTGAACGCACCGCGGAAGAGATCAAGTTGGCCATCGGTTCGGCGTTCCCGACTGATAATGAATTTAAAGTCGAGGTAAAAGGTCGTGACCTTATGGGCGGTTTGCCGCGCGAGGTTGTGCTTGATCCCGAAGAAATTAGAGAGGCCATTGAAGCGCCAATCTCAGTAATTATTGACGCCATCAAACAAGCACTCACCGAAACTCCGCCCGATCTCGCCCAAGATCTTCTTGAGTTAGGTATCAACTTGGTCGGCGGAACCGCAATGTTGCGCGGACTACCCGAGCGTATTGAATACGAAACTGGAGTGCCGGTTCGTTTAGCCGACCTTCCGCTTGAAACTGTGGTACTAGGCGCGGGTCGATGCTTGGAGTCTTTCGATCGATTGCGGGAGATGTTTATGGATCGCCCCGGCGGTTCGAGCGATCGCCGAACTGCTCGGTAGGTATCGTTTTATTCTTTGGTTGCTTGCAGCAAAATTTCCGCCGCTCTACGCACTTGGGGGTCACGGTCTTGGGTGGCGGCTTCAATAGCGGCCTCAACTTCTGGGCCAGAAAATGGTGCGAGGGCAAGAACTGCTCGCCGTCGAACCGCAGGCTTATCGGTACACGCCATCAAAATGGCGGGTAGTCCGTTGGGATCGCCCAGTGCTCCTAGAGCCGCCGCCGCGGCCTCTCGGGCCAAAGCCTGGTCGTGCTCAATGGTGATTTGCGCGAGGGAACTCACCGCGAGGGCGCATTGATCGCTGGTGAGATCACATTCTCCGAGTGCCCACGCCGCGGTTTCGATGACGGTCATTTCCTCGTCGCCGAGAAGATCGATAAGGGCAGCAATGACAACGGATTTAACTGTTGCTACACCGACGATTTTGGGTCCCAACTCTCCGGCTCGGCGCCTTACCGTCGCATCGACATCGCGAACGGCGAGCAGCCAAGTGGCCGTAAGTTCCGCGACATCATGTTCAGTGACATCGAACGAACGCACCAGTGCCCCGAGAGCAGAACTACGCGCTCGTGCGTCCAGGTCGCCGACGGCCGCCCCTTCGAGTTCCGAGCGAGTCTTGTCGTCGAGATTTCCCCCATGGCCCAACTCGGCAAACCGAGCGGCACGCGCGATGCTTAGATCCTCTTTAGCCATGGCATGGTTAGTACCAGATATGCGAAGCAAAAGAAAACCGCGTGGCTAATCTCGGTAGTGGGGTTGATTCTGCTTCGGTTATTAGCGAAGAGTCGAGCTCAAAACGGTTAGCGCGCAAGCGGCTGGGGCTAATAATCGCGGGGGCAATCTCGGCGATGGTGATAATGGCGATCTTTATCGCCCTGATTGTGGTGCGAGTCCCGTACGTCATCATCGCTCCTGGTTCAGCGACTCTGCTCGATAAATCAATTATCCAAATACCCGACAACAAAACTTACCCTCACGCAGGAGGGGTGCTGTATCTGACGGTACGAGTTTCTGATGGCGACCCGAGCGTTTTGCGGTGGTTATTAGCAAAAGTCGATGATGATGTTTCGATAGAGCCACGCGAAGAAGTTATTGGTTGTGCGACTTACTCTGAGTCGGCTCGACTTAACGAAGCATTAATGGATCAATCGCAAAACTCGTCTCGGGTGGCAGCGCTTACTCATCTGGGTTATACCGTTAGAGTTTCTAGCACCACGGTTTATGTGACCAATGTGGTCTGTGACGCCCCCGCCTTTGGCAAGTTGCAGCTTGGAGACGAAATTGTGTCTATTGACGGTGAGGTATTGAACGATGCTGCTGAGGTTAAGTCTGCCGTTCAGCCCCACGCTCCGGGTGAGATCGTTGAGTTGATAGTGCGCCGTGATGAAGATGAACTGCCGGTTTCGGTCAAGTTAGCCGGAAAAGAAGGCATGGGGTATTTAGGGATATTCACTGAAACGATCAACGAATGGCAATTCCCAGTCGATATTCGCATTGACACTGACCGAGTTAGTGGTCCGTCGGCCGGCTTGGCCTTTTCGTTGGCGATTATTGACGAACTCTCACCGGAAAATATTACTAATGGTCGACGAGTGGCAGTGACTGGATCTATCCGTCCCGATGGAATCGTTGGGCCGGTGGGGGGTGTGGCGCAAAAGGCCATCACCGCTCGTGCCTCAGGGGCCAAGATGATGTTGGTTCCTAAGGGCGACGCAAAAATAGCTCGGCGCGCAATCGCAGAGGGCGAGTTAAAAGTTGTGGTGGTCGACTCTTTAACCGAGGCCCTAGCGGCACTTAAGAAATAAAGTATAGATTGAGACGACTGGTCTATTACGAGAGGTAATACCATTGACAGCAATGACTGATAGTGATAACGAATCTGCAGATCTCAGTTCGAGGGCGAACACGTCTGAGCAAACCCGGCGCGCGGTGCGGAGAGATTTAGAGCGGGTGCGTCGTTTGGTCGATGCAGCTATTTCGGCTCTTGATGATTCGGATGTGAGTCCGGCCCCGCTTACCCCCGCGAGCCCAAAGACCGAACCGACTTTCGTAGCTAAGACCAATAAAGTCGCCGAAACGAAGCCCGAGGAAGATCAATCGGTCTTACCGTCTGCTTCGGCAATATTCGCTCAATTACGGGCTGAGGTCATGGAGACGCCGATCAAAAAAGTGCCGGAGACTAAGGCCGAGCC
>SHUY01000044.1 GCA_009694435.1 Acidimicrobiia bacterium
CGTATTCGCTCCGAGGCTGGTTCATTGATACGAGGTCCATCCCTGAACAAAACGTTCCCCCCGCACCGGTAAGAATTGCCGCCCTGACGTCGTCATTTTCATCGATGTAGCTGTAAGCATCGGCTAAACCGACCAGCATCGCGGGGCTGAGGGCATTCTTTTTTTCCGGACGATTCATGGTCATCGTCACTACGGCACCGTCTTGAGTTATGAGGCAATCGTCGGTTGAGCAGGGCAGAGTCTTGGTCATAAACGAATCTTAGATGGCGCCGGTTAGGTCCAAGCGAAATCCCGCTGTTAATTGGCTCCTTTAGGCCGGTCTCCGCTGATACCGTGCCAAAATGGAATTTCGCCGAATTAACGCTTTACCTCCTTACGCCTTCGCCGCCATCGATGCTCTCAAAATCGAATCTCGCCGGAATGGTGCTGATGTAGTTGACCTCGGCTTTGGCAATCCTGACCTACCGCCGCCCGATTTGGCCATAGAAAAACTATGCGAGTCGGTTCGCAATCCTCGGAACCATCGCTACTCTGCGAGTCGCGGTATCCCCAAGCTTCGCCTTGCGATAACCGATCTTTACCAACGTCAGTTTGGGGTAGAACTCGATCCTGAAACTCAGGCTTGTGCCACTATCGGTGCTAAGGAAGGTTTTTCACACCTCATGTGGGTTTTACTGGGGCCGGGCGATGCCGCTTTAGTTCCTAGTCCTTCTTACCCCATCCACATTTGGGGGCCACTGTTCGCGGGCGCTGAAGTACGGCACGTGCGTTTGGGTGGTGACCATGATTTTTTTGAGAACCTTTTAGCGGCGTGGTCAGAATCGTGGCCTCGTCCTCGAGTGGTCGTGTTGTCTTTTCCGCACAACCCCACGACTACTTGTGTTGATCTCGACTTCATGGTCCGGTTGGTAAATTTTGCCCGCGAACATGATGTGATTTTGGTTCATGATTTTGCTTATGCCGATTTAGGTTTCGATGGCTATCAGCCCCCATCCATACTTCAGGTTCCTGGTGCCGACGAAGTGGCAGTAGAGATTTACACCCTGAGTAAATCTTTTTCTATGGCGGGTTGGCGGGTTGGGTTTTTATTAGGGAATGCCAAAATTGTGGCCGCTCTAGCGAAGCTGAAGAGTTACCTTGACTACGGAACATTTCAACCCATACAAATAGCGGCCACAGTCACCATGAACGAAGAGCCGGACTTCCCGAAAGTGATTAATGCGGTTTACCGCGATCGACGAGATGCTCTTATTGATGGACTCGCTCGCAGCGGTTGGATTGTCGACCCACCGCAAGGATCCATGTTCGTATGGGCGCCGATTCCACCGGAGTACTCCGAACTCGGGAGTATGGATTTTGCCAAGTTGTTAGTGCGCGAAGCCAACGTGGCGGTTGCTCCTGGGATGGGGTTCGGACTCGGTGGTGAAGGCTATGTTCGCTTTGCTTTGGTCGAAAATGAACAACGCATTGGACAAGCGGTTCGTAATATCAAGCGAGCGCTGAACAAACTGGGTTAAACGACTAAGCCAATTCGCGGGCCCAGTGTGAGCGCTTGACTGCTTCAGTCCACCGTTCGTAACTCTCGTCGCCTCGTTGGTCCGCTTGAGGGGTGAAAGTCTTCTCGCTCAAATCTAGGTTGGCTATTTCACTTAGCGAGCTCCAGACTCCTTCCGCTAATCCCGCCAAATAAGCTGCCCCCAAAACCGTGGTCTCAGTAATTTCTGGCCGAACTACTAAAACATTCAAAACATCAGCTTGGAGTTGACACAAAGTATCCATTACCGCCGCTCCACCGTCGACTCGGAGTTCTTTGATGACCACTCCGCCTGAGGCGACCATCGCTTCAATCACGTCACGAGTTTGCCAAGCCATCGCTTCGATAACCGCTCGAGCTAAATGGAAACGGTTAGTACCTCGAGTTATTCCTAGCATGGTGCCGCGTGCGTAAGGATCCCAGTGGGGTGATCCCAACCCAGTAAGGGCAGGAACAAATATCAATCCACCACTGTCGTCTACCTGTTTAGCTAATGGTTCTAAATCGGTTGACGACTCTATGAGGTTAAGGCCGTCGCGTAGCCATTGAACTGCAGCCCCAGTTACGAAAATAGACCCCTCAAAGGCGTAAGTAGTCTCATCACCAATTTTCCAAGCCACGCTGGTGAGAAGACCAGGGACTGGGGGCGGATGGTTGGGGCCAAGATTTACTAAAACGAACGATCCGGTGCCGTAAGTATTTTTACTGGCGCCTAAAGAGAAAGATCGCTGGCCAAAGAGTGCGGCTTGCTGATCGCCGGCTATTCCACTAATTGGGATTGCTAGCCCAGCAGCCGAGTTAGGTCTAGTGACGCCGAAGCGACCGCTGCTGGGCCGAATCTCTGGTAGCCAACTTTTTTCTACCCCAAAAATGGAAAGAAGTTCTTCACTCCAGTCTCCACGGTCTATATCAAACAACATCGTTCTGCTGGCGTTAGATGGTTCGGTGGCAAATACTCCGTTGTCTGTCCCACCGGTTAAACGCCAAAGGAGCCAAGTGTCAATTGTGCTGAACGCGAGAGTTGCGCTCGAGGCTAGATCTGGATTCGAAGAGTTGATTTGCTTAGCCAGCCATTCGATTTTGGTGGCCGAAAAATAAGGATCGATTACTAGTCCGGTCTGGGAGCGTATTAGCGGCTCCATCCCTTGCTCGCGCAATTCGTCACACCGCGGGGATGTTCTGCGGTCTTGCCAGACAATGGCTCGGTGAGGGATATTTCCAGTGGCTCTATCCCACACCACGACAGTTTCGCGCTGGTTAGTGATTCCCATAGTTACGATCTCGGAGACGGAAAACTCGCTTACAACCGAAGCGAGGGTGGAGAGAGTGGCGGCGAATATTTCTTCAGGATCGTGTTCAACCCAGCCTGGTTGCGGGAAATACTGGGGGAATTCTTGGTAAGCCCGTGCTCTTATGGAGCCGGTTTCGTCGATCGCCACCGTACGGACTCCGGTGGTGCCGGCATCAATGGCGATAACGATGCTCATCGGGTCCGACCCTTTGTTCTCATAGCGCTGAGATTACTGGCCAGATCGGGTCGGCAGTCTCAGTCTGCGACAATGTACCTATGGGAACAAAAAAGTCCACCGATACCAACCGTCCTACCGCAGCCCTTGATGAGTTGTTGGCCCTCCTTGAACTCGAGCGTTTAGAGGAGAATCTTTTCCGAGGCTTGAGCCCAGATGAGGATCAACAGCGAGTGTTCGGTGGGCAAGTGGCGGCACAAGCGCTGATTGCTGCGGGCCGAACCATCGAAGACCAAAAAAATGTTCATTCTTTACATTCATATTTTTTGCGCCCCGGCGATCCTAATGTTCCCATCATCTACGAAGTCGATCGTATTCGTGATGGCCGTTCGTTCACTACTCGTCGAGTAGTGGCAATTCAACACGGCCGGGCAATTTTTAATCTCGCGGCATCTTTTCATATTGATGAACCTGGACCCGATCACGAAATGGCTATGCCTGTCGCTCCCGATCCAGAAACTTTGCCAACTTTGGCTGAACGGGTTAAGCCGTACGAAGATCGAGTAGGTGCGGAGACTATTGAATGGCTAAGTCGGGAACGCCCGATTGACTCTCGCCCAGTAGAAGATCCTCACTGGTTGCTTCCTGGGCCCCGCCCCGCGGCGCAGGATGTATGGATACGCGCTAACGGACCGCTACCTGACGACCCACTGCTCCACGCGTGTGTAGTCGTTTACGCTTCCGACCTGACTTTGCTTGATACTGCCACTTTGCCTCACGCAATTTGGGAAGAAGGTCAATACATGATGGCGAGCCTTGATCACGCAATGTGGTTTCATCGGCCGTTCCGAGCTGACGATTGGTTGCTTTATCACCAACAGAGCCCGTCGGCTTCAGGGGCGCGCGGTCTAGCCTTGGGTTACGTATTTTCTCGCACTGGCTCTCTGGTTATTACGGTAATACAAGAAGGTTTGATCCGACCTCTTACTAGCGGTGCTGCGGTGGATAAGTAAATGGCCGTTATCGATCGCGAGATACCAAAACGGGTACTGGCGGTTTATGCCCATCCCGATGACCCTGAGATATCGGCCGGCGGTACTCTGGCGCACTGGGCTGGTGAAGGGGCTCAAGTTTGGGTTTTAATTACAACTCGAGGAGAAAAAGGAACTAATGACCCCAAGGCAGATTTAGATGCTTTGGCTAAACGGAGAATAGAAGAGACCGCCGCTGCCTCTGATCTTCTTGGTCTGTCTGGTCATTTTCATTTCGACTACGGTGACGGCGAAATAGTTGATGACTCTCGTTTGCGTGAGCAAATTGTTCGAATGGTTCGTACCCTAAAACCCGATGTAGTTCTTTGTCCTGATCCTACTGCCGTATTTTTTGGTGATTCTTACTTCAATCATCGCGATCACCGAGTAACTGGCTGGGCCACGCTTGACGCGGTTGCTCCTGCGGCCGGAAATCCGCACTATTTTCCCGAGCACTTAAGCGAAGAGATGGCAGTGCATGAAGTAAAAACTGTTTATCTATCGGGAACACTTGAACCGAACTGTTGGATTGATATAAGTAAAACGCTTGAGAAAAAAATAGATGCATTGTTTTGTCACCAAAGTCAATTAGTGGAAACGGGCGAGTGGTTCCGAGAGTTTTTACGAGAACGGGCCGAAGAATCGGGCCAAGCGGCGGGAGTTCCTTACGCGGAAGGGTTTCGGCGGCTCAATTTCAGCGGGTCTTAACGTTCCACTCTGATACTGCTCGCAATGCGAGCACGGCAACGATCCCCGTTCCTATCGCCGCTAGGGACGCACCAACGATTGTCCCCAATAACTGCTCGGCTTGACAGTCTCCGGTGCAGCCCGTGCGGGCGAGGCCAAAGCCGATAATGCCTCCAAATATCCCTCCGAGCACAACGCCAAGAAAGGCCAGCAGGTAGATCCAACGAGACGGCATTTGGGGTGGAGCCTCGCGTCCCGAATAATCACTCATCAGCCCAGCCTAGGAAATTTGAGTCAAGAAGGTCTTAACTCTCGACCGGTAGGGTAAATGACGTGAGGAAGTGGCAAGTAGGAGGAGCGCTAGTCGAGGACGCGACTGGGGTTTTGCTGGTTCGTAATAAGCGTCGCGACGGACGACTCGACTGGAGTCCACCCGGAGGGGTCATCGATTCTTCTGATGATTCGCTCATAGCCGGACTTACTCGAGAGGTTATCGAGGAGACGGGGCTGAGGGTGACGAAATGGGAGGGTCCGATTTATCGCGTGGAAGTGGTGGCTCCCGAGATGGATTGGCATCTTGAAGTAGAAGTTCATCGCGCGCTCGAGTTCGACGGAGAAATTCGCCTTGATGACCCAGACGGGATTGTTGATGAAGCGGCGTTTTTTTCTCCTAGGCAATGTTGCTCATTGCTCGAACAAGGAGCGCGGTGGCTACACGAACCAATTTCGGAATGGCTAGAGGAACGGTGGGCCGTTAATGAAGTTAGACATTATCGCTACGAGGCGCGTGGGTCTGATCGCACTACGCTCGTAGTCGAACGTGCTTTTGATTTATGACTACCGTTTCAAAAGATAGCCCAAGTATTTTGCACGTTGACTTAGATGCATTTTTTGCGTCGGTTGAGCAGAGAGAAAATCCCGAGATAAGAGGACTCCCGGTTGTAGTGGGAGGACTAGGTGGGCGAGGGGTAGTAGCAGCAGCCAGCTACGAAGCTCGTAAGTTTGGAATTCGTTCCGCCATGTCAATGGCTCAAGCAAAACAGGCTTGCCCTACCGCGATATTTCTTGCTCCTCGATTCGATCTTTATTCTGAAGCCAGCCACGCAGTAATGGAGATATTAGGCGAATTTACTCCACTAGTAGAGCCGCTTTCTATGGACGAAGCATTTTTAGACGTAAGCGGGGCTCGGCGAACGCTTGGCGATGGTTTAGAAATTGGCCAACTCTTACGAGCGCGTATTACTGCCGCAGTTGGGCTCACTGCTTCGGTAGGTATCGCTACTAGTAAATCACTAGCAAAAATTGCTAGCGAAGATGCCAAACCTGATGGCATTTTAGTAATTGAACCAGGCCACGAGATTGAGTATCTTCACGCTCTTGGTGTCGAGAGGCTTTGGGGGGTTGGTCCAGTAACTCGTGAGCAGTTAACGAAATTAGGAATTATCACTATTGGCGATTTGGCTTCTCGTTCTCTAGACGAAACAATCAGCGTATTAGGTCCTTCTCAGGGCAATCATCTTTATCGCTTGGCCTGGAATCAAGATGATCGAGAAGTGGTGCCTAATAATTCTCAAAAATCAATCAGTCACGAAGAAACATTTAGCGTTGATATCTCTGATCGCAAGTTATTGGAAGGTAAAGTTCGACGACTTTCTGATCGGGTAGGGGAGAGATTGCGCAGCCAAGAGGCGGCCACCCGCACTATCACGCTAAAAATTAGAAGTCATGATTTTCGTACCATCACTCGGTCGCGCACGCTTGACCAAACTACTGATCGCTCATTTGAAATCGCCCAGGCGGCACAGCGGTTGCTAAAGACGGTTGACATCGGTGGCGGTGTCCGACTTATTGGCGTAGGGGCGCAGATAGCCGTGAGCGATCAGGGGATCCAAGAGTCGCTGGCTTTTGATGGCCCGCCCCGGGGTCATCTTGAGGTGACCCTTGATGCAGTTAGAGATCGGTTCGGTCCGGGGGCGGTTGTATCGGCCCGCGATGCTGTCGATTCGCCCGATCAGGCGCCTAAAAAAGGGACTAAAGGCGGGTCCAAGAAGACGCGTTGATGCGCTAGTGGTGGTGCGCGAGAATATGAAGCGTAGAGTTTTACCTATAGGTCCAAATTCATGGGAATCTGTTATTAAAGGAAAGTAGCCATGCCTCTATCTGAAGACGAACAACGAATCCTGCACGAGATTGAAGCTAACCTTTCGGCCACTGATCCCAAGCTGGTCCAGCAGGTTTCCGATACAACTCTGTATCGTCACGCGGCGCGAATGATTCGGTGGGCGGTACTGGGCTTTATTGTTGGTCTCGTTTTGATGCTTGCTACTTTCACTTCGGTGTTGGCTTTAGGGCTAGTGGGATTTTTAGCTATGCTTTTTTGTCTTTTAGTGATTGAGCGCAACGCAAGAAAAATGGGTCGAGCCGGAATGGAAAGTATTACTGGGTCTATGCGCAACGGTTCACTAAAAAGCGTTTTTTCTGATGCGGGTGAGCGCTGGCGTGAGCGCTGGCAGCGCCCCGACGGCGCTCCGTAAACAATGCGAGCCCCAGAACGCTTACCGCGGGCTCGTTCGTTTTTTGCTCTACTTGCCCATCCAAGCCTTTGGCTCACAGGAATTCGCACCATGGGCCGAGCACAAGTCAAAGGGTGGTGGTATCACCCTCCGTTTATCCCTCGTTTTGAGCCCAATTATATTGAGTTCCGCTTAGCTACTCAATATGGAGATGATGGTATTCCCGAACCCAAGGATCTCGTTACTTATCTGCACTGGTGCCGAGATATGGATCGTATCCGTCGCGGATGATGTTTGACTCACTAGCAGTGCTGGAATTGATAATCGGGATTTTAAAAAATTAGTTTCTTAAGTCATGGAGAGTTGAATGACAAGAGCGTTAATGCTAAATGCGACCTACGAACCGCTTTGTGTCGTTTCAGCCCGCCGAGCAGTGGTGTTAGTTCTTAAGGACAAAGCCGCGATTCTTGAACATGACTCGGAGGAATTTCATTCCGAGCGAACGGTTGTACCGGTTCCTTTGGTAATCAGACTAATTAATTTTGTTAGTGTTCCCTACCGTTCGCGAGTCCCGTTATCTCGCCGGGCGGTGTTTGCCCGAGACGAATATCGCTGCCAATACTGCGGTGCGGCCGCCGAAAATCTTGACCACGTTCTGCCTCGATCTCGAGGCGGTTTGCATACCTGGGAAAACGTGGTGGCCTCGTGCCGTCCGTGCAATGCTCATAAAGAGGACCGCCGGCCACAAGAGGCCGGGCTGCGTTTGCGAAAAGTGCCCGGACCTCCGTCGGCCGATCTTTGGTTGCTGGCCACCGCGGGATCGGTTGATCCGATTTGGGCTCGCTATTTGCCTGGAGTCGCAATACCGGCCTAAAGAAATTCTCCGTCCGCAAACAATCGCCGCCGGAGCGATTTAACAGCAGGACCTTTATTCCAAAGCATTTTTAGGGGAATTCGGCCCGCCCGAAGCGATTTTGCGCCGGCGGTTGACGATTGCTATTAAAAAATTAGTGGAGGATATGACTTGACCCGTGGGGCTCAGGGGTCTAAGGTGGCGCCTAGTGGAGAGAAGGGGAGTGGTCACCGTCGCGGGTGGAGCCATAACCCAGATTTAGCAAGCGCTAGGCGAGGGCCGAGCGAGACGAGGGGTAAGAGGTATGAAAGATTTTCTAGGGGAGTATCAGCACTCCCTAGACGCTAAAGGGCGCCTAATCATGCCGTCTGACTTTCGCGGCCCCCTCGCCCACGGAGCGGTTATCGGCATCGGGACCCACAACTGCCTTGTGGTTTACACCCCCGAAGAGTGGGTTTCGGCCGCAGAAGGCATCCGAGAGCTTTCTCGCCAAGGTGGCGATCAACTTGATGCTGCTCGAGCCTTTTTTGCCGGCGCACGGGAAGTCACCCCGGACTCTCAAGGGCGCGTGCCTATCGCTCTCGATCAACGGACCTATGCCGGCCTTGAGCGCGACGTCATTGTGTCGGGGGCATTTAGTCGAATTGAAATTTGGGACGCCGCGCGCTGGAACGAACGCCGGGAAGAGGGGCAGGCCACTCTTTCTGCTGCCACCTCGCTACCAGGTTTTGGAATCTAACGAGGGGAGTGCTTATTACTTAAACGCGATGCCTTGGATCTGCTGCGGACCCTCTGGACGATGCGGTGAAGCACCCCTCCGCCCGCTTCTACCGAGTCGTTTGGGAGATAAAACCCACCGGCACTTATTTGTTCGGGGGGTTCGCAGTAGATCTAAGGAAGGTTTGGGATCTCGGTTTATGCAAACCGATAAAGCGAGATAAGTGAGGAGACTGAAAATATGTACCAACACCTACCGGTGATGAGCCGGGAAGTGATCGAACTCCTTACCCCTATTCCGCAAGGAACTGTCGTTGACGCGACAGTGGGTGGAGGAGGGCACGCCCGCCTTTTACTCGAAGCTCGACCGGATCTGCGAGTGCTCGGCATCGATCGGGATGACGACGCAGTCGCAGCAGCACGGAAGAACTTAGTTCACTTTGGCGACAAAGTGCAGATAGTGCAGGGTGGCTTTGAAAACTTAGCCACCATCGTGAAGGAAAACACAGAGGGGAACATTATGGGAATACTTTTTGACTTAGGAGTAAGCAGTCCGCAACTCGATCGCTCAGAGCGAGGATTTTCGTACTGGGGAGAAGCTCCATTGGATATGCGAATGGACTCATCACAAGAGTTGACTGCGCAAACGGTACTTAATCATTACACCGAGAGCGAGCTGTCAATGATTATTGCTAAAAACGGCGAGGAGCGTTTTGCCGATCGCATTGCGTCTCGTATCGTTGCTAACCGACCATTACAAACCACTGCTGACTTAGTTTCTTCTGTGCAAGAAGCGATTCCGGCTCGATTCCGACGCAGTGGGGGCAATCCGGCTCGGCGCACTTTTCAAGCAATCCGTATGGAGGTAAACCGTGAGTTGCCTAGTTTGTCGGCTGGTCTTGACGAATCGGTTCATCTTTTGTCTCCCGGCGGAAGAGTTCTAGTCCTCGCTTACCATTCGCTTGAAGACCGAATCGTAAAAGATCGTTTCGCTCGTTGGGCTGGTGAGCGTGAGCAGACACTCCCCGGTTTGCCGGTTGAACCCAATCCTCGTCGCCGCGTAAAGGTGCTGACCCGACGAGCTTTGCGCCCCCGGGCGTCGGAGACGGGATCTAATCGTCGTGCTCGTAGTGCCCGGCTCCGTGCTGCTGAGAAGTTGACGGTTCCTGCCGGATCATGACCACCGCGGTTCTCGCTCCACGCCGGCGGTCAAGCGAGCGCCCGCGGGTAAATCGCCACCCCCGGAGTTCGGCGCGGCCGGTTCGAGCTGCGAGTGCTGGCCGTTCCGCCCGCAACGTCAACTGGGGTCCACTGCGGCTAGCTGGAGTGCTGATTGTGTTGGGCTTGATGTCGATTGTAGGAACTCACGCAATGGTCGCGGCGGGGCAAGTCAATATCGATCGAATGACCGATCAAACTCGCCAAGCCGAGGCTCGTTATCAACAGGCTCGAGTTGAATACGCCCAGTTAGCCTCGCCGAGCAACATCGTGACGCGAGCCGCCGCTTTAGGGCTTGTGCCCGCCGAAGCTCCGCCAATTGCCATACCGGTAATGGGAACGCCGCCCAAGCCTGCGTCAGAATCGACGCCTGTCCTTGACGGTTGGGCCAACGTGAAGCCAAGTCTTGGCACCCGACCGTGAACTAGCGACCGCCGGAACGCGGTCACCGCGCCACTCTCCTTCGGCCCGATCTAGCAGCAGCCGACATCGGACTGACCGTAGCGACCCTTCCACTAATTCTCGGCGACCACTGACCAAAAAAAACGTTCCTCGCGGACGCATTATTTCTATTTTTGTCGTCATCGCTTTTGTCTACGCAGTTTTAGGCGCTCGACTTTTCGATATCCAAGTTAGTCAAAAAGATCAATATCAAGAAGTAGGTTTAGCTCAGCGTTTTCAGTCAGTGGTAATCCCTTCTGAGCGAGGGTCAATATTTGATCGCAATGGAAACGCACTGGCGGTTTCGGTTGAGCGTATGAGTATCTGGGCTGATCCTAGAGTAATCAAAAATCCTGATACTTACGCTCGCAAACTGGCTCCAATTCTTGGAGTTGAATTTAACGGCCTAGCTAATTCTTTAGGAACTAAAAATCGCGCCTTCGTGTATTTAGCCCGCCAAGTTGAACCAGAGATTTCAAATCAAGTAAAAAAACTTAACTTGGCTGGAGTTGGTTTCACTCCGGAAACAAAGCGTTATTACCCAGCTGGTGATCTTGCTATTCCAGTTCTGGGCTTTGTGGGCACCGACAATAACGGTCTGTCAGGTTTGGAGGTAGATCAAGAAAGTCAATTGGCCGGTAAACCTGGCAAAATGTCGGTCGAGAAAGACCCTCAAGGTCGAGTACTCCCTGACAGTCAGCAAAGAGTGTTTGAACCCAAGTCTGGTCGAGATTTACTGCTGACAATAGATCAGTCAATGCAGTACGAAGTTGAGCGAGTTTTGGTTGATGAAGTCACTATCGCGAAAGCTAAAGGTGGAGTCGCAGTATTGGCTGATGTTCGTACGGGCGATATTTTAGCTATGGCGAACGTCGATGGAGCGATTACTGATGTTCCTGCCCACCCTGCTAAGGCTGGCTCTGCCAACCGAGCCCTATCTGACGTATTTGAGCCTGGCTCAACTAATAAAGTCGTAACCATCGCAGCCGCGATTGAGGCTGGACTAGTAAATAGCAATACTGCGTTCGAGGTTCCTAGTGCACTGATGATTGACGGAACAAAGTTCGAAGATGTCCATTCACACCCTTCACAACTTAGCGTCGCTGATATTTTACGCATCTCCTCTAACGTGGGTGCAATTCTTATCGCTCGAACTTTGGGGGCTGACCGTTTCGACGCTGCTCTTAGGTTATTTGGCTTTGGCCAAAAAACCGAACTCAATTTCCCCGGCGAAGCATCGGGAATTTTATTACCCCGAGATCAGTACAACGCCACGAGTATGGCGTCGATGCCAGTTGGTAGTGGACTAGCTGTAACCGCCATGCAGATGCTTCAGGTTTATTTGACTATTGCCAACGGCGGTATTTCAGTGCCCCCGAGGTTGATTTCTGCCACTATCGATGCCAACGGTGAGCGTCACAAGAAACCGTTAGCTTCATCACGTCGAGTTATTTCTGAATCTACTGCCGCGACGCTGACCACAATGCTCGAAGGAGTAGTTTCCGACGGCACGGGGACCAAAGCCTCGGTGGCCGGATACCAAGTAGCGGGAAAGACCGGAACGGCGAGGAAACCTCCGTACGAGAAGCCCCCTTATCGTTACGTGGCCTCTTTCGTGGGATTCGCACCCACCGAAGCGCCAAGGCTGGCGGCCATTGTCGTATTAGATGAACCACAGATTAACGCTACCGGTGGGCTGATTGCTGCGCCTACTTTTTCCCGAATAATTCAGTACGCCCTCGCGGTTGACCGAGTTCCTGCCACCTCATGACTGAATCGGGTTCAATCACTTTACGGGCGGCCTGTGAAGGACTGTCGGCGAAGTTTCTTGGCCCGTCTCACGTTCGTTTAACCTCGGCCACCGTCAACAGCCACGCGGTTGAAATTGGTGGTTTGTTTGGTTGTTTAACTGGCGCAACCGTAGATGGTCATGATTTTATTGGTCAGGCAATCGATAACGGTGCTGTGGCCCTGTTAGTCGAAAAGTCAATTACAGAGTTTGATGTTTCTAAAGTAGCAGTTGCCCTAGTCGAAGACACTCGGCGGGCGATCGGGCCTATTTCGTCAAGAATTTACGGGGAACCTTCACGTTCACTTCATTGTTTTGGTGTAACTGGTACTAACGGTAAAACCACAACCGTGCATATGCTTGCTTCGATTGCCCGAGCTGGAGATGAAAAAGTCGGAACCGTCGGAACTCTGGGAACAAATTTTAGTCTAAAAAGGCAAAACCGCGAACAACTCTCTTTGTCTGGATTGACTACCCCCGAAGCACCTGAACTTCAAGATCAACTCGCGCAAATGCGGCAAGCCGGTATAACTACGGTTGCTATGGAAGTTTCGTCTCATGCCTTATCCCAGTTCCGTGTCGACGGAACTCGATTTGAAATGGTTTGTTTCACCAACCTCGACCACGACCATCTTGATTTTCATGGAGACATGGATAGCTACTTATTGGCAAAAACCCGACTATTCACTCCAGTATTTTCTGATCAAGCGGCCATAAACATTGACGACTCTTCAGGAGTACATGTTGCTAATGCGGCAAAAATAAATGGGCTATCGGTAACAACCTTTGGGCTTTCTCCGGAAGCTGACATCACCGCTACGGCAATTGAATATTCAATTTCTGGGACTAACTTTGTTATCACCGATCGCCGGACTGATGAATCGGTGGAAGTGTCTACGAACTTTTTAGGTGAAATAAATGTCCTAAATGCTTTAGCCGCTGCTGCGCTGGCCCAAGGCGGGGGGCATTCGCTTGCTATTAGCAGCACTGGCTTAGCCGACGCGACTGTGGTCTCAGGTCGACTAGAGCGCATTGAAAATACAGAACCGTTTACGGTTTTGCTAGATTACGCTCACACCCCTGATGCCCTTGCGGCCGCCTTGCGGGCTGCTCGGACTATTGCTTTTGAAAGTCGAGTACTTTTGGTTTTTGGCTGTGGTGGTAATAGGGATTTCGAAAAGCGCCCCGCAATGGGGTTGGTAGCAGTAGCGGGAGCCGAAGTCGTTGTCATAACTTCTGATAATCCACGCTCTGAGGATCCAATAGAAATTGCTAATCAGATAACAGCCAAAATTGATAAAAGTTCAGTCAGCGTAGAACTAGACCGGCGCGCCGCTATCCGTCAAGCGTTAACCGCTGCTCGTCCCGGCGATGTAGTAGTGATAGCAGGCAAGGGTCACGAAACGAGCCAAATTTTTCGCACCGCAACCGTGACGCACGATGACCGGGTGGTTATTCAAGAAGAGTTGGCGAGGCTCTAATGGAGTTCAATGCCGCCGAAGTCGCTGAGTTCACTCGTGGGGAAGTGGTTGCCGGCAATCCGCAAGCCTTGGCCGTCAATTGGTCTTTCGATACTCGCACTATGGGCCCAGAGTCAGGATTTTTCGCGCTTACTGCGGATCGCGATGGGCACGAATTCGTAGATCGGGCCTTATCCCAAGGAGCAACCGTGGTCGTAGTCTCTCATCTTGATGCGGCTTTTTCTGTAAGTCCCATCAATCAGGCGGTAGTGCGAGTTGACGACCCCGCGGTTGCTCTTCGCGATTTGGCTATTAGTGCTCGGCGCCGGCTGGCGGGAGCGGTGGCCGTGGGGATTACTGGCTCGGCGGGGAAAACCACCACTAAAGATCTTGCCGCGGCGGCGATCGGCACTAAAAAAAATGTGCACGCAAATATCAAGTCATTTAATAATGAAGTCGGCACCCCGCTTACTTTGTTGAGTGCTCCGAATGACACTGAAGTTTTGATAACCGAAATGGGTGCTCGTTTCGCGGGCAACATAACTGATCTTTCTGAACTAGTTCAACCCCAGATAGGAGTAATAACTCAAATCGGAATGGCACACGCCGAACATTTAAAGGGGCGATCAGGCATTGCTGCAGTTAAAGGTGAACTACTCGCAGCCCTTCCAGCGAGTGGCGTAGCAATACTTAATTCTGATTGTGATCAAAGTATTGAGTTAGCTAAACGAACGTCGGCGCGAGTGCTGACGGTTGGTCAATCAGATAGTGCTGATGTAGTTATTTCTGATGTCGTGGTAGACGGAGATCTTAAAACTCATTTCAATCTGAATACTTCTTGGGGAAACTCTGAAGTTCACCTATCTCTTCGTGGAGCGCATCATGTTAATAACGCCGGTATGGCTGTTGCGATAGCACTAGAGATAGGTGTTGATCTAGAAGAAGTGGTCGAAAATCTAGCGTTAGTAGAGCCCAACGAGTTGCGCATGAACGTCGTTTGCACTGATGCAGGAATTACGATTATTAATGATGCCTACAACTCCAGTCCTACATCAGCGCTCGCTGCGATTGCCGCGCTTAGAGACATAACCGTGCCTGGCCGCCGCTGGGCAGTTCTTGGTGAAATGCTGGAACTGGGGGAATACTCTGACGCTGAACATCAATTGATCGGTAAAGCAGTTACTGATGCCCGCATCGATAAATTAATCACGATTGGTTCGGGCGCGCTCGCTTTGGCTCAAGGAGCCACAGGTGGAGACGTTTTAGTAACTTCGGTAGCAGACCTACCCGCCGCAATCTCAATACTTGACTCCCAACTCGAACCCGGCGATGCCGTTTTGATTAAAGCCAGCCGGGCAATCGGACTTGAGGTAATCGCTGATCATCTAC
>SHUY01000045.1 GCA_009694435.1 Acidimicrobiia bacterium
GGTAACGGTAGCGTGACCAAATCACCAGATTTGCCTGCCGATGGCGTTGATGTCGTCGGTATCGGCAACGCCCTAGTGGACGTACTGAGTCACGAAAGTGAAGAGTTTTTACTTCACCACAAGTTAGTAAAAGGGACTATGGCGTTAATCGACAGTGGCCAAGCAGACCGGCTTTACGATGAAATGGCCCCCGCGGTAGAGATCTCTGGTGGTTCGACCGCCAATACGATGGTAGGGCTTGCTTCACTGGGAGCGAGTTCAGCCTTCATTGGGCGAGTTCACGACGACCAGCTGGGAGAAGTTTTTTCTCACGACCTTCACGCGGCGGGAGTCCACGTGAGCACTAGCACGGCCGCCGACGGCCCTCCTACTGGGCGCTGTCTTATCTTGGTTACCCCTGACGCCGAGAGAACCCTTAATACGTTCTTAGGAGCCGCATCCGAGATTGACGAGAACGATATTGACGAAGAGTTGATCAGCCAAGCAAAAATTACTTACCTCGAGGGTTACCTCTACGACCAACCGCAAGCTAAGAGAGCTTTCCACCAGGCGGCATTAGTCGCTCATAAAGCCAACCGGAAAGTAGCCCTCACGCTTTCAGATCCTTTTTGTGTCGATCGACACCGCGACGATTTCCTCGGCCTCATAGAAGGAGCAGTAGATATTCTTTTCGCCAACGAATCTGAGATATGTTCATTATACGAAGTAGACGAATTCGATCAGGCGCTAGAAAAGGTTCGCGGCCACTGCGAAATCGGTGTGCTTACCCGAGGGGCGCAAGGGGCGGTAATCGTATCGAGAGACGACACTCACTTCGTTGCTGCACAAGTTGTACCTAATCGAATTGTCGATTCCACGGGCGCGGGCGACCTTTATGCCGCCGGATTCTTATTTGGCCTCGGTCGTAATTTTGATTTAAAGCGCTGTGGGCAAATCGGTGCCGTTTGTGCATCAGAAGTGATAAGTCACATTGGGGCTAGGCCAGAAACTCAACTATCCGCACTGGTTGACACGATTTTGTGAAACTGCCCCGCTACCGCACCGGAAATCGCGAACTCGATTCTGCGGCCGCGGAGTTGGTTGACCAGGCCAATCCGCCCAATAATTCTGACCTTGTATACGAGTTAATCGCTTCTGCGCTTCGACTAGCAAAAGACGACGCCAATCGCGGCGACCTTAAAATCGCTAGTGCTGCGCTCAAGGAAATGCGCTACGCCTTTCAGGTTTTTGCTCCTTATCGAGCAGAAATGAAGGTGGCCATATTCGGCTCGGCCCGCACTCAACCCGATGACCCGCTTTACCATCAAACCCGCGACTTTGCTGCGGCTATGGCCGAGCGGGACTGGATGATTATCACTGGTGCTGGACCAGGGATTATGGAAGCCGGTCTAGAAGGGGCGGGAACGGAGAACTCTTTTGGCGTCAGCATCAATCTTCCTTTTGAGGCGGGTGATAGCCCTACTTTGGCTGATGATCCAAAGTTAATTAACTTTCGCTATTTCTTCACTCGTAAATTGTCTTTCGTAAAAGAGGCTGACGGATTCGTGCTGCTCCCAGGCGGATTTGGAACTATGGATGAAGCATTTGAACTTTTGACATTAGTTCAAACCGGTAAAGCTCAAATAGGACCGATAGTGCTCCTTGATGTCCCGGGTGGTTCTTATTGGAAATCATGGAAAGACTTTGTTGACCATGCGTTAATCGACCAAGGCTACGCATCGCCAGATGATAAAAATCTTGTGTTCATAACCGATAACGTGATGGAAGCGGTAGGAGAAATAACTAGATTTTTTTCTAATTATCACTCTCAGCGATTTGTGGGTAAGCGGCTAGTGATTCGTCTACACCAAGCGCCCGACGAGGAGGCACTCTTGTCTTTGAGCGAGCAGTTTGCCGACATCTTGACCGAAGGGCGTATAGAAAGAGTCGATGCCACTCCTAGCGAAATAGAAGACAATGACCATATAGACCTAGACCGAGTTGGTCTCTGGTTTGATCGTCAGCATTGGTCGCGTCTGCGAACTCTGATTGACGCTTTTAACGAATTTTCACCCCTGCGGTAATCGTCTAGCTCAGTCGTGGCCGGGACCCTCTAAGGCTTTAACTGCTCGTTCGATCGCCCGGCGGGCTTGAAGGATCCTTCGTTCCTCGGCCGCGGCGGCTACTGCTTCCGGACTCTTTTCCTCGCCCTCAGTGGCTAACAAGAGTCGGTCGTAGGCCAAATCGCGTAGGCTTTCTTCTATCCTTCGCAGCTGCGTGGCAATTTCTTCGAGATCGCTCATAGATCCAACTTCCAATCAAAGATCGCCTTAACGGGCTAATACCCGATCGTACCGGTATCACTCGCTACGATCCATTTAGTAAATTTATTTAATTCAAATCAGGAGATAGACCATGACGAGCGCCACCCGTGAGTGGGTAAATTTTGACGACCCTAAAGAAGAGGGAAGATCTTGGAAAGTTGACGTCACCTTCTTGCTCTCTTCTTGGACTTGCATATTCGGATCGGGTTGCCAAGGCGTGCTTGATGATCTTGCCCCCGAGCTAGTTCAGGGATGTTGTTCGTACGGGGCTCACTTCACCGATCGAAAAGACCGCGAACACACCGTAAAAATGGCCAAGAAACTAAGTGACGAAGATTGGGAATTCGCCAAAATCGGCCGCAAAAAAGGAGTCTTCATCAAATCTGGAAAAGATGATGACGGAAAAACTGAATGGCAAACTCGGCTACATAAAGACGCATGCGTGTTTCTTAATCGCCCCGGCTTCGCAGCTGGGCCGGGCTGCGCATTTCACTTTTATTCGATGCGCACCGGAGAACATCACAGCGATATAAAACCTGAAGTGTGCTGGCAATTGCCTCTTCGATCTATAGACGAAGAGCAAGAGGACGGAACCATTATCACTACCATGACTGAGTTTTCGCGCGATGGCTGGGGTGAAGGGGGTTCAGAGTTTGCTTGGTGGTGCACCGACTCCCCGGACGCTTTTGTCGGATCAGAGCCAGTTTATGAAAGTTTGGGTGAAGAACTGAAGAAGATGATGGGGAAAAAACTATTCGCGCAAGTCAAAAAGTACTTAGACGAGCGCAGAAGCAAGAGCCTTGCCCCGGTAGTACATCCCGCTGATCATCATCCAGTAATGCTTAAACCCACTAGGCGATAAATCTTTCAGGTAAGGGAAAGTCCTCCATCAAGAACAAATATCGATCCGGTGATCCAATCGGACATGCTGGACGCAAGAAACAAGGCGGCACCCGCTATATCGTCAGGAACGCCAATACGACCCGCCGGATGCCGAGCGCCAATTCCTTCTTCATCGTTTTCCCAGAGTGCGCGCGCCATGTCGGTTTTTACTAGCCCAGGAGCAATAGCGTTGACTCTCACTTTTGGCCCCAGTTCGAGGGCAAGTTGGCGAGTCATGTGTATTACTGCAGCTTTAGAAGCGTTGTATATCCCAATATAAGGTGCTGGAGATATTCCGCCCACCGAAGCAATGTTAATGATCGATCCGCCGTTTTCACTCATGTATTGCGCCCACGCTATTTGGGACAGCAGAAGTGCACCTTCAAGGTTCACTTCTAAAACTTTACGAACTTTACTCGGTTCAGTTTCAATCATTGGACCGAAAGCGGGATTAGTTGCTGCGTTATTAACGAGAATATCGAGGCGTCCAAATAACGAAATAGTCTCATTGACCGCAGTTTCTAAAACTTCCGGCGACCCCGCCGAACCTTCCACCGTCAGAACTGACCCACCCATCTCTTCGAGTGCAGTTTTCGTTTCCTTCAGCTCGTCAGATTTGCGGGCCAAGACACAAACATTGGCTCCCGCAACAACGTACGCTTCGGCTATTGCCCTCCCGATTCCGCGTGTTCCTCCAGTAATCAGAGCCACGCGCCCTTTTAGGCTGAGGGCCGATTTAGGATCAATCACAGATAAAGCCCAGTTTCAGCCTCACTGCGACCAGAAGCCACTGCGTGAACGTCGCGTTCTCGCAGAATTAAAAACTCGTCGCCTCGTATTTCTATTTCGTAACCCGTATCGGGGGCAAATAAAACTCGATCGCCCTCTACGACATTGCGCACTGTCGGCCCGACTGTTACCACTTCAGCCCACACCAGCCGACGATCGACATTAGCGGTCGCGGGAATAAGGATTCCGGCTCGCGACTTGCGTTCACCCGCTTCGTCCGAAGGGCGAGCCAAGATTCGGTCAGCCAACATTCTCACCGAATGTTTGGTGTCAGTATTGGGAGTCATCACACCACGCTACAGCCCAACTCGAGCCGTTGCTCAAAACCGGCGTCAAGACGGCTAGGTTCTAAAGAACTAAAGATTCAGGAGCCCCGTGTCTAACTCTGCCTCTCGCTCGGTTTCACCTGGAAATCGATCAAACCAAATCCGGACGACCTTGGGAACCTACCTGCGCCTGACTAAGCCACGCGTTATTGAGCTGCTCTTGGTGACCACGCTCCCCGCGATGATGCTGGCCGAGCAAGGGTTCCCAGATTTAGGACTCGTCGTGGCGGTATTAGTGGGTGGAGCGCTTGCCGCGGGTGGAGCGAACACCATGAACTGTTGGATCGAACGAGACCGCGACCGCATTATGGCCCGAACCCGACACCGGCCATTACCTTCAGGAGAAATAAACGCTCAGAGAGCGTTGATTTTTGGTTTGGTTTTAGAAGTTTTGGCTTTTGGTTTGCTTTGGTCAGTAGCGAACCTTCTAGCCGCATTTCTAGCGTTAAGCGCGACCGTGTTCTATATCTTCGTTTATACGATCTGGCTTAAACCCAGGACAACACAAAACATCGTCATCGGCGGAGCGGCCGGAGCCGTACCTGCTCTCGTGGGTTGGGCAGCCGTTACTGGGTCGTTGGCTTTGCCCGCGTGGGTTCTGTTTGCCATCGTCTTTGTCTGGACCCCTCCCCACTTTTGGGCTCTGGCTATACGTTATCGAGACGATTACGCCGCAGCAGAAATACCGATGTTGCCTGTTACTCGAGGACCCGCGGTAGCCGTGCGACACATTTTGGTTTATTCGTTTGTTGTAGTAGCCGTCAGTTTCACTCTTCCTCTAACGATAACTATGACTGTTTTTTATCCGATAGTGGCAGGAGTATTGGGGGCAGTATTTATTTACACCGCCGTCAGTCTTTACCGTGACTCCACTCCCGCACGGGCGATTCGGTTATTTACTGTCTCTAACGTCTATTTGGCGCTTTTGTTTGCCGCCGTGGCCGTCGATGCACTTCTCATTGGCTCTTAGAAAAATCAGTTTGCGTTTTTTTGCCGGTGTACTTGCCGCCATTTTTGTCGGCCTAATAATTACACCCAACTCATCAGCCCAAGCCGTAACGAAACAAAAGTCGTCCTGCTCGCCTCGAGTCCAAGGTGAAGCCGAAGTTGGTAGGTTGGCACCCACATTCACTGCCAAAGGGCTACGTTTCGGGTGCATCGAGTCGAGTCAGTATTTGGGGAAACCGGCGGTAATCAACTTTTGGGCTTCGTGGTGTTTTCCCTGCCGAAAAGAATTCTCACTACTAAAAACCGCACAAAAAAAATATCGCAAGTATGGGCTCTCCATCGTTGGCATTTCTTATAAAGACATCCCTAGCGATGCTCGATCTTTCGTTAAAGGAAAGCAGGCTGATTGGTCTTTTGCTTCTGACTCGGGAGGAGAAATAGCCATGTCTTACCGAGTCCGAGCGATACCGGTTACATTTTTTATTGATGAGAGTGGAAAACTCGTGTCTCAAGTATTTGGGATTTTGAGTCAGCGAGAGCTAAATAAAGAGATAAACAAACTAATAAAATCTTCTTGAATCGAGGGCCTACTCTTCCCAGCGAAATTTGCGAACAACGATAAAAGGCATCACCACGGCCCACAGGGCTAAAACCACTAGTTCCGACCAGGGAAACCCAGAACCTTCTAGCGCCGCTCGTACTGACTCCGAAAGCGCAGCTGGGGGCAACAGGCGAGCAAAACTCGCCAACGCATCGGGGAGTCGATCTAGGGGGTAAGCCATGCCGCCAAGGAATAAGAACAGTAAAAAAAGTCCATTGGCCACCGCGAGGGTTGCTTCGGCTCTGAGCGTTCCCGCGAGCAGCATTCCGATGCTGGCAAAAACAACCGTGCCCAGTAAGAGCAAACCCAAGGCCGCAACAAATTGTCCAGTTAATTCCCAGCCAAGAGCGACTCCGGTGGCGACGATTACTACTATCTGCATAACTTCGATGACTACTACGTTTATCGTTTTGGCTACCAATAAGCCACCTCGCGATAATGGCGTCGAGCCTAGACGCTTAAGAACGCCGTACCGCCGTTCGTAACCAGTGGCAATACCTAAACTTACCATTGCAGTCGACATCACTGCCAGCGATAAAACTCCCGGAACTAAGAACTCAACCGGGTCTTTAAGAGAAGTATTTACCGCTCCGACTTTCGAGAAAAAAACTAAAATACCTAGTGGGATCAGGAACGAAACCAGCAGACTTTCGCCCCTGCGTAGAGTTAAGATTAATTCGACTCGAGTTTGAGCCATTACTGCTCGGCGAGTAGTCATCGATCCTCGCCTTCGCCGGTTAAGCGCAAGAAGACCTCTTCGAGTGATCGCTGACCTGCTTCTAACGTCCCTAATCTGACATTTTGTTCACGCAACCAAATCGCTAATCGTGCTATTAAGTCCGGGGTTGGCTCGGCCGCAACCGAATATTGTCCCGGTTGGTACTCAGTGAGAGACACGCGTTCGATTCCTAGAGCAATCGCTAAAGACACAAGGTCTAACTCGCTCTGAGCAGTAAAGCGGGTCTCTTGGGCATCAGCTCGAGTGGTCAAGTCTCGCGGACTTCCGATTGCCACCAGCGCCCCCCGATCTAATATGGCGACTCGATCGCATAACGATTCTGCTTCGTCCATTCCGTGAGTTGTCAACAAAACCGTGACCCCGTCCGTGCGCAGCTGGCGAATGATTTCCCAAGTGACCAAACGAGCACGAGGGTCCATCCCGGCAGTGGGCTCGTCGAGAAAAATAACTTCTGGTCGACCGATTAAAGCCAAGGCTAAAGAGAGTCGTTGCCGTTGTCCGCCCGACAATCGCCTTATCAGCGTTCGGCTGCTGTCTTGTAATTCCACTAGTCGCAGCAGCCGTTCTGGATCGTCGGGTGACGAGTACAGCCCTCGGTAAAGTCGTAACGCTTCGGCAACTTTTAAGCCGGGGCTCAAACCGCCTTCTTGCAACATCACTCCGACGCGCTCATGGAGGGTGGCGGCGTCTTTTTTTGGGTCAAGACCAAGAACGCGCACTTGACCCGAATCAGGGAATCGGTAGCCTTCAAGCATTTCTACCGTTGTAGTTTTTCCCGCCCCGTTTGGACCCAAAATCCCAAATACTTCTCCTTTATTGACCGAAAACGAAAGATTTTCAGTCGCGCGTAAAGAGCCGTAACTTTTAGTTGCGTCTATGACTTCAATTGCATTTTGGGACAAAGACATAAGCCGATAATCTTAGTAGGAGCGTTCGCTAAGTTGAGGCTTCATATCAATATCAAAGCGAATGAAGTTAATCAAGAGTTTCTCCACGCCACGTAAGTGCCTAACTCTTCGAGCGCGTTTCGAGCTTCACGAGAAATTTTGGACTCACTTAATGCCCGCATCGATTCTTCGGTAAGACGCTTAATCTCGCGCTCAACTTCATCTCGCGCTCCAGTAGACACCAATATCTCCTGTAATCTGAATATTTCATCGTCTCGGAGGTTGCGGTGGCCAATACGCTGCAACTGCGTAGTTTCGCTCGAATTAGCGCTCGCGGCCGCGGCCGCAATCAGCGGGGTCAATTTCCCTTCCCGGAGGTCGTCGCCTACCGGTTTGCCGGTTATTTCTGAATCACCAAATACTCCTAGCAAATCGTCGCGCAACTGGAAAGCCGCCCCCATGGGTAGGCCAACCGCGCTCAATGATTCACTCAGTTCAGAAAAACGACCAGCCAGCGCGGCCCCTAAGTGAAGCGGGCGTTCAACTGTATATTTACCCGACTTATATTCCTCAATTCGGGCAGCCTTAACCGGGTCCACCGACGAAGTAGCCGTACCCATTAAATCTAGATACTGACCAACGCACAGTTCGATTCTTAGTTCGTTAAAAATACCTTCACTTATATTGTCCCGTTTTGAGAACAGCACATCCGCGTAAATAGCAGCCAAATCGCCGATTAGAATTGCTGCCCCTTCACCGAAACGCCGCGATTCGGATTTCCACTGTTTAGATTCGTGAGTGGTGATAAAGAACGCGTGAACTGATGGTTTATTACGGCGGCGATCAGAGTCGTCCATTATGTCGTCGTGGATAAGAGCAAAGGTGTGAAGCATCTCTAAAGCAGCACCCACGTCAATTATCTCAGTGCTTTCTGGATCGCCTCCCGCACCAACGAAAGCCCAAAAGCAGAATGCGGGCCGCAGTCGCTTTCCGCCCGAACGAATGAAGTCCCGCAGAGCCAGAAGCGGGATCTCGATGTCGGCGTCTACTTGATTCCACCGCTTGACTTCTTGGTCGAGCATTTCCGTCAGCCGGCATTCCACTCGACCCCCCACCTGGCTCAAACTGACGGGAGGCTCAAGGTCGTCAACGGGCGCCGGAGTCATTACGGGATATTACGCCTAGTTCAATAAAATCAAGCCTTGGCGCCAGCAACAATCAGCCCCGACAACATTTCTTGTTGGCTCCGGCAAAGCACTAGCCTGTCTCGCAATCGACCACCCACCTTTGCGATCAAAGAGGAGATCCGTGACCATCACCGAATCTGATTTTCGAGCCGAAGCCCAGAAATTTCTTGACGCCAACGCCGAGCGGCGAATTGAAGAAACTTTCGAGTGGGGAAAAGGCTCTGACGAAGTAAGCGTTATCGAAGAAAAAACTGAAGATCAAGAGATGGCCGAAGTGGCCGAAGCCAAAAAATGGAAAACAACAGAATTTGATGCTGGCTTCGGATGGATATCAGGGCCAGAAGAATACGGGGGCCGTAGTCTGCCCGAAAGTTATACCCGAGCGTATCGTGAAGTTGCATCTGACTACTCACTTCCCTCCCAAAGCATTTTTGGCATAGGTCTAGGAATGGTTGCCCCCACGATCTTGGCCCACGCCATAGATGAAGTTAAGGATCGCTATCTAAAACCGCTCTACCGCGGCGAAATAGTGGCTTGCCAATTATTCTCTGAACCCATTGCTGGATCTGATCTCGCTGGAATTCAAACTAAAGCTGTTCGTGACGGCGACGAATGGATTGTCTCGGGGCAAAAAGTATGGACTTCTGGCGCCCACTACAGCGACGTCGGCGAGATAGTGACTCGAACTTCGCCGGACAAACCTAAGCATAAAGGCATGACTATGTTTCTCGTTGACATGCATGCCCCCGGAGTAGATATTCGCCCGTTGCGGCAAATAACTGGTGGTTCGTCCTTCAACGAAGTTTTTTTCGACGAAGTTCGAATTCCAGACTCACACCGCCTTGGCGATGTCGACGAAGGATGGGGAGTAGCGCTCACTACGTTGATGAATGAGCGGGCGGCCATCGGTGGCGGTGGGGCGGGTTTTGGTGCGATTGACTTCACTCGATTCATAGAGATGATCCGTCACTACGATCTCGATCAAGACCCGATCATTCGACAAAGGATTGCCGACGTATACGTTCATTATCAAGCTGCTCGTTACACCAACCTGAGAGCTATGGCCAAGATTCGCAGCGGACAACTTCCGGGCCCAGAAATGTCGATCGCTAAATTGGCTTTAACTAGCAACATGGCCATGGTGGCTGACATGCTGGCGGAAATATTGGGACCTCGACTTATCGCCGATAGTGGTGAATGGGGAACCTACGCGTGGTCAAACTTCGTTTTAGGGATTCCGGGAATGCGCATCGCCGGTGGAACCGATGAGGTTATGCGAAACATCGTGGGTGAGAGAGTATTAGGTTTACCCAAAGAACCTAAAGCGATTGAACCTAGTAAGTAGATAAGACCAACGGTTAAATAACCACGAGGTCGTCAAGAAGCGATCGGTAGTCCTCCAGTGGCGGGACTGTTAACCCGAGGACTTTTCCGGAGTCATCCCAGCAACGCAAGTCTATTGCGTTTATTGCCTCAGGCTGTTGCGAAAACTCCGCGCACTCCTGCGGATCAAACGCCCCACCCTGTCCGATCAGGCTTTGACGAGATCCTTTTGATAGAGAAGACTCGTATCTTGCGTCAATAGCGCAAAGGTATCGCTTAGCCAAAACGTGCAACGCAATAGGGTCGGTAACCGCGGGGGGAAAAATCTTCGACAAATACTGAGCGCCAGATTTCTCGTGGGAGAAGTTGACTCCGGTTCTTGGCGGTACTGGCCCATGGGTATCGATTTCTAAAAGGTGGCCAATGTCGTGTAAAAGTGCTGCCGCGACCAGGAAATCATCGGCCCCTTCGGAACGAGCAAGAGCGGCGCACTGAAGAGCATGACTACTTTGACTAACTTTTTCGTCGTAGAGCTCATCGCCCAAGCGCTCATAGAACCCCAGCACCTGCGTAACTGAAGTTGCGGTCATTTGACTGGCCGACCTTGAAAGTCTCCAATTAGCGATACCGGCACTTGCGCTTCGGGCTGACCAAGTACATCAAATTCGGCCTGCTTTTGCTGATAGTAATCCTCTCGAAGATCACCTTCGCGAGCAGAATTATAAGTTGGATAAAGAGCTCGGCGAGGCTGGTCCGAGTTGTTTGGCCCGCTGCGGTGCGGAGTCCGAGAATGAAACCATAGGGTTTGGCCGGCTTTAAGTTCCACCGCAGTCCATTCAAGGTCTTCTACTACTTCTGGTCGAATACAGCCTTTGTCATCAGTAGGCAAAATTTCCCCGTGCAGGCCAGAGACCACCTCTAGACATCCATTATCGATGCTGGCGTCATCGACGGCCACCATGCACGAAATATGCACATCGACGAAGCGGTAAGCCAAAGCGTCTTGATGAGGCGAGTAACCTGCCCCGCCAACAAGTTTGTAATTAATTTTTTCTTTGTAAAGCACCGCGGGCTCAGCAAGCAATTCTCCGGCCGTAGCTAACATTTTTCCTTGAGTAAGAAAAGTTTTTATAGCACTGTGGTAAGGCGTAAAGTTTTCACTTCGACAGAGAACGGGTCCGTTGTCGGTCAATTCTCGATGATGAAGCCAAGCATTGGACTTATCCGGCCACGCAGAAATTTCGTCTACCCACGACTGGAGCTGCCGAATTTCAGTAACGGCTAGCGATTCGCTCAAAAACCAGCCCTGAACCTCGAACTGCTCTCGGGGAGCGATATTAGCTTCATTAGCGATCAACGCAACTCACTCTCAATTTGATAACTTTTAATGCCACGATACGCCTTCGGGCCACCGACCAACTCCACCATCTCTAATTAGCATCCCCGACAAAGTGCGCTCAGTGTTTTGTGCCCGCCACGCCAGCATGTCTTGCGCGAGAGACAACACTTGGGTCGGGTCGGTAATTGCCGTTCGCCAAGTAGAGTCGGCAACGAGATCAAAAGCGATCCAAGAACCATCACCAAATTGAACGTACGCGGCATCGGTATTTCTGTATACCGCAAGATTTTGACTTTCTAGCGTTCTGTCTGCGGGCCAGTTCTGACACGCACCATCAACCTCATCGTTAATAAATAAAGCTCGCCAATCAAACTCCCAACTAGCGCCTTGGCGCCAGTCGGGAGGGGTGTCTCCTCGCAAGAAACTGGTGAGCGGTCGTCCGTCGCACTGCAAAGGAACTGGGACATTTAGCAATTCGGCGATAGTTGGAAAAATGTCCACGTTTTCAGTAAATCGATCAACTACCGATCCGTGGGTCTGAGGGTTACTTGGGTCACGAACAATTGCGGGGACATGATAACTCTCCTCAAAATAACCTCCTTTGTCTTGGAGACCGTGATCGCCTAACTGATCCCCATGATCAGAAGTCAAGATAATGACGGTATCGTCCCACACGTTAAGTTCCTGCAACTTCGCCCACACGCGCTTCAATTGTGAATCGACCTCACTTATCATTCCGTAATACTGAGCTTTAATGAAACGCTGCTCGTCGTCATCAAGAGATGTCTTCATGTAAGAGGTTTTCATTGCCATAGCGTGAAAGGGATGGGTCTCGAGCGCAGGGCTAATTGGCAACTCCATGGCGCTCAGATCGTAATATTTGCTCCAAGCACCCGCGGCGGCATACGGAGGGTGCGGCCGCATATAACTGGCGTGAGCAAACCACGGGTCCGAACGAGAGTCCAACCAATCACACAAGTGGTCAGTGAGGAAAGCCGAGATACTCAACTCTTCTGGGCGCTCAGACTCACCCCGCAAAGCCGCAGCCCCGAGCGCACTTAATGCCCCCGACGAAACTTCAGCCGCGTCACCTCGTTGAGCAAGGGGCGAATCGAAGCCATTGCGCGCAAGATGTTCAAGCCAAGGGGTTTGTGCCCCTACAAGATCAAGCGCGCAAATGAAGCCAGGGAGAACTCCTTCGTAGCTAAATAGTCGAGGATCATTAGGGTTGTTAGTGGCACGGGGATCGAGCGCTTGATCGGTATATCCGAATAGCGTTGGCTCGTATCCGGCCCGCTGTCCCAAGCGAGCAAGATTGTCAAAGCGTTCATCAAGAGGAGTCCCGTTAAAAACCACGCGGTGGTTCATCTGATACATACCGGTGTAAAGGCTCGCTCGCCCAGGGGCACACGGAGCGGACTGGCTGTAATGACGGGAAAACCGCACTCCCTGACGAGCAAGAAAATCTAAATGGGGTGTCTCGACTACCGCGCCGGCTACCCCGAGCGCATCGGCGCGAAACTGATCAAGAGTGATTAATAAAATATTGGGTCGCATGGTCTCCCTGCAAGAGTACCGGTCGGCCTTGCTCGTCGTATGCTCGACCAAATGACTTCCTTTCGAGACGTACCCTAAGTGCTTCCGTTCGAACGATTACGCAGCATCGCCCGGTCGCCGGGGATAGCCGACCAAGAGTTAGCCATTGAGGTCGCCGAATGCTTCGCTCACTACCCCATAGATTCGGCCCAGCTCGTGATGATTGCCCGCCGCCTTTTGTCTCATCGGCGCTCTTGTGGGGCCTTATGGTGGGTTTGCTCTCGAGTAGTAGTGGCAACTGACCCCCAAGCGGCCGCGGTCGAAGCAATAAAAAAACTTGAATCCGACCCGACCGCTACTCGCCTTAGCGCCTCGCTTCCCTTTCCCGCCGACTCCCCCGTCGCCGCTCTGGGCTGGACCGACACTATCCATAGCGCCCTCGTTGACCGAACTGACCTTGATGTCGTAGTTATCCCTCGTTCGGTTGGCGACAAGCGTCTAGCGCAGTATTTGAATCGACTAGAACTCCCTTTCCGGGTCGGAGATGACGATCTGAGCGACCCCAGTCATCTACTGGTTGAAGCAACAATCGCCAGTCCCACTTTGGCTCAGGTGCCAATCGGAGCAATTGACCTCAAAGCCACCTACCCGCGCTCCGCTCTTTGGCTGGTGCTGGCACAAGGCTGCTTGGTACCAGACAAGATGTACTCCGTAGCGGTGGCGGAGCCGTCGAGCAATAGCCGGTTAAGCGATCTAGAAAATAACGACTACGAACAGATAGAAATCACGCAAGCGGATCGCATAGCGACCCCAGTTGGAATTATTACTCCCGAACGGGTGTCTAAAAACTTAGATTGCCCGGTAGCGCCCGAACTACTACGCCTCTAACTCGGTGTCGCTGGATAAACTCGCCGGGGTTTCGCCCGCAGCGCTCAAAGCGCCGCGCTTGAGGTCTTGAACCTTGGTCATGGCGTCATCCAGTTTTCGTTGCCGAACACCTTCGAGGTCGCCAAAACTAGTTTTAGCGGTATCTAAATTTTTACCAACTTTTGTCATCTGTTCTACGAATTTCTTCCATTCCATTTCGAACTTGCCGAGAAGAACCATCAGCTCTTGCGCACTTTTTTCTATTTCAAAACTTTTAGTTGCCTGATTAATGACTCCTAAAACTGCGTAAAGGGTAATAGGCGAGCAAATTACTAACTTTTTGTTAAGCGCGTCGTTGATAATTGAACTGTCTTCTTCGTGAATAAACTTATACACCGCTTCGTTGGGGACAAAAAGTAAGACGAAATCTATTGTCGTATCGCTGCTACTTTCTGAGTAACTACGGCTGGCCAACCCCTTGACGTGATTTTTAACGTCGGTTAAAAACTGTTTGCGGGCGGCGTCGCGCTCAGGATCAGTTTCGGCAGAGACAAAAAGTGAGTAGTTATCGAGCGGGAACTTAACGTCCATATACAGTTTAGTTTCGCCCGGGAGATTAAAGGTGTAGTCCGGGCGTCCCGGTTCGATAGTGAGTTGTTTGCGGTACTGAATACCTTCGACAAATCCGTGCAGCTGCAAAATATCTTCCGCCATACGCTCGCCCCATTGCCCCCGAGCCTGACCGCTAGACAACACTCGCTTGAGCTCGCTAGCAGTAGTGTTTAGGGTTTCTGATAAGTGGTTAGTCTGCTCTAAAGCACTGGCTACGGAGCCGAAGCGCTCACTGCCCTCTTGCTCAAATTTTTGTACCATTTTCGTCACGTCTTTAAGTTGCTCGGTGACCGCTTGATAGTCGAGACTTACTCTCTGGGCCCGCAGATCTAGTTCGCCTTTTACCGACTCACTCTCAGATTGACGGGCGGCTTCGTTCATTTGTTGCAGTTGAACTACCGCCATCTGGACTGCGGCCTGAACCGCCTGATCCCGTTCGGCGTTCGCCTGTAAGCGCTGACCCTCAACCGCAGCCTGAACCGCCGAGTTGACATCGGCTCCGCCACTTACCTCAGGTTTGACCGCGCGAACGACAATTATCCCAATCACCCCGCCCACCACGAGGGCCGCTACAACCGCAATGACTATTTCCATGCTCTTATCATGCCCTGAGGGTGGGACATTCAGTAGTGGTTCAGTTTCACTGAGCCACTACTGACTATGAATAGAACCAAAG
>SHUY01000046.1 GCA_009694435.1 Acidimicrobiia bacterium
GTAGCCGCTTGAATAAATAAAGCTAAGGCTATGAACGCGTAAACCGCCAAGGTCATTAACTAGATTTTCCCCTCAAGGAGGAAAGGTGGAGTTGTCTACTTGACGCTCCCAGTAAAACGAGGGACGGACGAGATGTCAACCACTTCGGCAGAAATAGTTTGCGGAGTGACCGCAGGATAAAACCAACGGAACCAAATTCGGCCCCGAGGATGACCCGCAGTAGAAAGCCAGTTGGGGTGGCCGGGGTCGCAAGCGGCCACCACCAAAGTCCAAGATCCATCATCTTCGTAGACAGTCTGGGCGCCATTGATTGTGACGCGTTCGTAGTCGTAGTTATAAGTGTGCATAAATTGGTTCCACAGACAGCAGTTCCAAAACGCGCACTCGGGGGAACGGCCTCGAAGAATCAACGCCTGATCGTCAGATAAATCAAAACTTCCCATGGCGTAAGCCGCATCACCGGCAGCCCAGCCAAAAGTTATCTCGGCGACTGGGTAAGGATCATCGACGTGGTTAAGGGTGCCCAACCCCAGCGGGACCATCTGAGATTGGTCTTCGAGCCAAGTGATCGCAGTGCGAAAACGCCGAGCAAGATCAGAATCATCTTCCCGATAAGTCGTGGGCGGGTCTACCGCTTCGATTACCCACGAACACCGCTCTCCCGATTCAGGGTGCTCGAGGTAATCACGAGTAATAGCAGCAACCGCGTCGTCGGCTAATTCGAGAAAGGCGCCGGTGTAGCCCACCGGGCGAGTACGGGCAAGTACGGCCTCAAATTTTCCGTCGGGGCCAATATCGAAATGGTCACGATTGTTGAGCGTGCCCACGATGCGCTCGGAGTAGTGCCCGTCTCGGGGCCCGCCGTAAACCGTTAACGATAAATAAACCGCGTCGCCGGTGCGGCCGTGAACACGATAAGTGACATCGGGATCGATGGGTGAAAATTGATAGAAGGCATCGGAGTTATCCCCACCCCACTTTTTATACGGCCCGACTATGTCGACGAAACGCGGGTTGGCGGGATCGGCCCAAAGTTGGGTATCGAGAGCAACCTGCAAAATAGAAAACATCCACTTGTAGCCTTCAAGAATCTGCTGATCGTCAAGATCGTGGTCACCACCACGAAAACGATTTTCGAGTTGGCTGAGGGTGGCGATGAGGTCGCGAACCGCATCGGCAGTGGCAAATTGATCGCTCATGACTACCGAACTATACGCGTCCGAGGATGCAGTCAACTTTGATTGCTATAACTACCCTCTCGGGATTTTCTGACGGGACGCGATAGCGCTCGGCGTAACGGGCCACTGCTTCGGCCACACTTTTTGAGTCGCGAATTATTTGGGCCGGACCTTCAAGCGCGAGCCAGCGGAGCCCATCGACTTGAGCCACCACTGCTCGAGCGTTGTCGCCGTGAGCCAAAACGTTGCGAACCTTGACGCTGTTGACTCTAGTGATGATAAGGGCACGACCAGTGGTGTTGTTCCAGGTAAAGGCAATCGCACAAACGTGTGGGCGGCCATCAGGCCGCAAAGTAGTAAGCGTTGCTAGGTGACGCTCAGTAAGAAACTCTTGAGCTTCACCGGAGAGCGCGGTTGGGTCTAAGGCCATAGAGTTAAACCACAGTTATCTTGTCGGCAACGACAATACGGCCACTAGTAAGAACTTCGGCCCGTAAACCGCCGCGATGTATCAAAGGCTGGCGGGCTTTAACTCCAGAAATTTCTTCTAGGTACGCACACGGCTCGGCGAGACCAACTCCAAGCATGCGCACCTCACCCACCATAAATTCGCGACCGACTAAGTGGTTAAGCGCTACACCCTCAACCACAATGTTGCGCCGAGTGAGCTCTTCGCCTAGTTCAATTCCGTATTCAGTAAAAATTGCTAGCAGGGCTTCGCGTTCAATTAAAGTAACGGCGCGCTGTTGGTCGGGCCGTTTGTGGCCAGAAAACTTTCCCTCGGCTCGAGCGTAGCGGTCACCGTCTAGCCCCTTGTTAGCCAGTGCTTCGACTTCGGAGCGTGACTCCATGGGCGCGCCCGCTTTGGGGGCTATATAAATTCCTACTACTGAGCCAGAAAACATAGTTTCCATCATGCCTTATTTTTGGCTATTCTAAAAAGCAATATTCACTCTGGACAATAAGCCGAAGGCTAAACGAATGGAAACAAGCCAATACCGCACTATTGATGGAATTCGCGCTCATCGGGTTACTTGGCGCCCACAGACCGATAACCGTGCCGCAGGGGAAGACAAAGTGCTTTTAGTACACGGGCTTGGCGCCAACACGCTTTCGTGGCAGCCGGTGGGACAACCTTTAGCCGACGCCCTCGGAGCCGAAGTAACCGCGGTCGACCTAATCGGGTTTGGCCGCACGCGCGCACCCGATCGGAGATCTACCGTTGCGGCCAATAGCGACCTAGTTATCAAAGTGCTCGAAGAAATGGGGGCGGCAACAATTATAGGTAACTCCATGGGTGGAGTCATAGGTAGCAGAGTTACCGCCGAGCGTCCCGATTTAGTTAAAGAGTTGGTACTGGTTGACCCCGCTCTTCCTTGGCCCCGAGTGGGGCGGAAAAATTGGAAAAGAAGTGCACGTTTTGCTCCCATTTTGATTCCTCCCGTTGGTCGCTTCACTATTGCCACTCGCGCTCGCATCCTTGGCCCTGAACGACTGGTTGATCTGAGTTTGTCTTGGATTTTGCACGACCAAACTGCCCTTGACTCTGAGTTACGCACCCGATTAATAAACTTAGCGGCAGAGCGTTTTGCTTACCCCGAAGCATCATCTGCTTACGTGGACGCCGCGTCGTCGTTGCTACGAACCCTAAACCGAGAAATGGACGGCTACCTTGCCGCAGCTTCGGCGGCTCGCCCAACTTTGTTGATTCACGGCGACCGCGACCGTTTGGTTGACGTTGACCTCGCTTACGCGACAGCCGAACGCCACTTGGAGGTTGATCTCCAAATAATCCCAGGGATTGGGCACGCCCCTCAGTTAGAAGCGCCCAAAGTCTTTGTTAATCAAGCGTCAGATTGGCTAATACGCACGCGAAACAAACCTCGGGAATCGACGATGTCGGTAGGTGAATCTTTATAAACCAAAACGGACCAAATTGGTGCGGCTGGCTTTAGCCGTAGCCCTGAGCGCCACTATTGCTTCAGCGTGCCAAACCCTTCCCGTAGCTCCACCTTCCACGACCCCAACCACCAGCCCGGCCGCCCCCGCAACTCCAAGTTTTCCGGCCCCACTGGCGGGCACAACCGCAGGCTTTGTGGCTTTCGGCGATGGCGGTTCGGCCGAATCGGTGCAACAACAAGTGGCGGACCAAATGGCTAACTGGATCAACTCGGGTCACCGAGCCGATGCGCTAGTAGAAGCGGGAGACGATGTTTATCCCGACGGCGACCCGAGCCGATTTTCGGCCGCCCTAGATGTCCCCTACTCGGCTATTCGTAGACGAGATCGACCGCTGTGGGTTGCTCTCGGAAATCACGATGTTCAAGCCGGTCACGGAGCGGAACAACTGGCTTATCTCGGACTACCGACGATGCCGTACGCCAAAACTATTACTGGAGCGCAAATTTTATTTCTTGACGCCAATAATCCCGACGCCGCTCAAGCCGCGTGGCTAGAAACACAACTGTCAGCCCCGGGGCCCGCCTTACGCATTGTTGTATTCCACCAACCGGCATACTCGTGTGCGACTCACGGGTCTACCGCACTGGTCGACTCACTGTGGGTTCCCATAATCGAAGCCCACCGCGTGGCGCTAGTAATTAATGGCCACGACCACTACTACGAGCGTTTTCGCTCATCATCGGATGTCACTTACGTCGTAACCGGCGGTGCCGGTTACGCGCTCTACGCGCGCAAATCTAGTTGCGCCGGCACTCCCCCTTCCCAAGCCACTGTCAGCCGTCACCATTTTGTCGGCATTGAAATCGCGGGTTCCACTTTGCGCCTAACCGCCATAGCTCGCACCGGTGAAACTCTTGACCAAGCGACTATTACTCGCTAATCCTTATTTCTTAGGCCGCAATCGACCCTTAGTGGGTGAAGTTGCTTTCTTTCGGGATTTTTTAGAGTCAGGTATTCTATAAGGATCATCAAACGAAGACAGCGGATTATTAAATATAAAACGGGCCAAAATGAGGCCGACAATCCAGATTATCCACGCTTGTTCGGTGAAAAAAGCAACTGGAATCGAAATCAAAAAAATGACGGGGACGGTGTAAGAACGAGGACGCGCCAGCACTAAAAAATTAGGTCGGACTTTAGGGTCAAGCAACTTTTTGTTATTTATATGCTCAAACAAAAATACCTGAACAATACCCACCAAAGAAACGGTCAGGGCGTAAATTACTAACGCGCTGGTGGTGCTTTGATAACGACCGTAAACTTCGGTGGAATAAGGCATGAAAGCGATTAACGATAATAACGCTAAGTTTAAACTGAATAAGCCTGGGTCGACTCGGTGAATCAGTCGGAATACTCGGTGATGAATTAACCAGTAACGGCCAATGACTACAAAACTTAAAAAATAAGCAAATATTTCTGGGTACTGATCTTTAATGGCTTGCCAGACTTGTTGGTTTAGATTAGAGGCATTGTTATTTAACTCGGGGATACTAATGCTCAAAACTAAAAGCGTCATAGCAATGGCAAAAATGCCGTCGCTGAAAGCAACTAGTCGATCAATATCTCGCCGTGAAGTTTCACTTCCCCCAGAGTCGGTCATAATTGAAACCTTTTAGATAAGACCGAGGCTTTTAATTTCGTTGCGTTCCTCTACTAATTCTTCGGTCGTGATTCGGAGTTTCTCTTGCCCGAAGGCATTATGTTCTAGACCTTCGACTATTTCCCAAGTGTCGCCTTGGCTGCGCACGGGATAACCGAACTGTAATCCTTCGGGAACGCCGTATTGCCCATTACTAGCCACTGCGAGTGAGTGCCAGTCCCCTTTTGCGGTGGGTGACCAAATACTGTTCACTGAATCTATGGCCGCTCGGGCTGCTGAAGCCGCCGACGAGGCACCCCGCTTTTCTATTACCGCCGCTCCGCGCTTCTGAACAATTTCTAAAAACTCACCCTCTAGCCACGCGGTGTCGGTGATTACTTCCGGCACGAGAGTGCCATCAATTTTGGCGTTAGCGAAGTCGGGATACTGGGTGGCCGAATGGTTTCCCCAAATAGCAAGGTTAGTAACCGCGCCCACGGGGGCTCCCGCCTTCTTGGCCAGTTGAGTTTTAGCCCGATTCTCGTCGAGACGAGTCATAGCGAACCAGCGATCTGCGGGCACATCCGGAGCATTGGCACGCGCGATCAGGCAGTTGGTATTGCAAGGGTTCCCCACCACCAATACGCGCACATCATCAGCAGCATTGTTATTGATGGCCTGGCCTTGAGGTTTGAAGATTCCGCCGTTAACCGAAAGAAGGTCTCCTCGTTCCATTCCGGCTTTGCGAGGAATCGAACCGACCAATAAACACCACGAAGAACCGCTAAACGCGTGGTCGAGACTGCTGGTGGCTTCGACTCCCGCAAGCAAAGAGTGCGCTCCGTCTTCGAGTTCCATTACGACCCCTTCGAGGGAAGCCATCGCCGGTTCGATCTCGAGCAATCGCAAGATCACGGGTTGGTCCGGACCCAGCAGATGCCCTGCGGCCACGTTGTGCACCAAGGCGTAACCGATTTGTCCGGCGGCGCCAGTGATAGTTACGTGAACCGGGGCATTGGCCATAAGTGCTCTCCTAGACGAGTCGGACGAAATTATCGCGTAGCCAATAGATTGGCCGGTTTGATGCGTCTGACGCTAACCGGTGGGAGCACTAGGAGCCGATTCGGACTCAAGATCATCGAGATCAAGTAGATCGCAAACCGTAAGCAGTACACGACGGGCATCGCTGAGTTCAGCTAATCGCTCGGCCGCCCCACTAGAGCCAGCACCGTGGTCGGGATGAGCCACCCGCACTAACCGGCGGAAGCGAAGTTGAACTTCTCGGCGGACTAGAGGTTCGTTAGGGGTAAGACCGAGAACCTCCATCGCCCAGCGCCTATCGGCGGGCACTCCAGCCCAATCCTTTGGAGGGGCAATGCCCGGAGCGATGAACTCGCGCAAATCGGGGGCACCTTCGATTAGTCGGCGCACCACAAATCCCGCGGGGATTTGTGGCGTCAACCAAGCGGACTCAATGGCGTTAAGGGCGATATCGCGCGCGCTCTCGGGAAGCGACGACGCGGCCAACACCGCTCCGAGAATCTGAGGGACCGCTCGGCCGTGAAGATCGAGTTCTAAAACAATGGCGGGCACTCCAATCCCATCAAGTGAATTTACCGTAGAACCGATAATGCGATGGCGAGAGCGATCAAGGCCATGAGTGTCAGTTTGTATTCGATAGCGCAAAGCAATACGAGGGGTTCTCAAACCTTGACGAGCATCGCGCAATAAGCGGGGCACAAGGTCGCGTCGCTCATCATCTAGCTCGGCGGCAAACTCAGAAACTACCGCCGCCAACAACGCGGGTCCGTAAGCTGGACCACTGGTAGGTATAAAAGTGTCGCTCAGTGCCACCCGTCGCGTCGGCACGTGATGCCGAGTGTGGCGGATATTGAGTTCGGCGAGTACCACGTTTTTGCGCTACACCGAATAGTCGTCTGATTAAAGACGCTCGGCTATAGCCTTTGCGAATTGCGAGGTCTTGACCTCTTTCGCTCCGTCCATAAGGCGGGCGAAATCGTAAGTAACAATTTTGTCGGCGATAGTGGCCTCTAATGCGCGTACGATGTCGTCGGCTACGTCTTGCCAGCCGAGATGTTCGAACATCATGACTCCAGAAAGAATTACCGAACCTGGGTTCACCTTGTCTTGTCCGGCGTACTTTGGTGCTGTTCCATGAGTGGCTTCAAAAATTCCGTGACCGGTGACGTAATTGATATTCCCCCCAGGAGCGATTCCGATTCCACCGACTTGAGCGGCCAGCGCATCGGAAAGGTAATCTCCGTTTAGATTGAGAGTGGCGATGACATCAAATTCGTCGGGGCGAGTGAGCACTTGTTGCAAAGTAATGTCGGCGATGGCGTCTTTTACCAGAATCTTGTCTCCCGGATCGCCGTTGCAGTCGTCCCAGCCCACCGCTACATCAGAAAACTCATCTCGTACTAATTCGTACCCCCAGTTGCGAAATGCTCCTTCGGTGTACTTCATAATGTTTCCCTTGTGAACCAAAGTTACGCTCTTGCGATTACGCTTAACTGCGTATTCGAGGGCAGCTCGCACTAACCGCTTAGAACCACTTTCAGATACGGGCTTGATGCCGATTCCTGAATCAGGCTTGATCTCCCAGCCAAACCCATCTTTGAGCATCTCGATAAGTTTTTTCGCTTCTGGAGTTCCCTCTTCAAGTTCAAGACCGGCGTAAATATCTTCAGTATTTTCTCGGAAGATAACCATGTCGACTTTTTCTGGGTGCTTTACCGGAGACGGCACGCCAGTGAACCAGCGCACGGGCCGTAAGCAAACATAAAGGTCCATAATCTGACGCAGCGCTACGTTGAGGCTACGAATACCGCCCCCAATCGGAGTGGTTAGCGGACCCTTGATGCCGATGAGGTGATCGCGAAACGACTGAACCGTAGCCTCGGGGAGCCAATCGCCGGTTTCGTTGAATGCTTTTTCCCCCGCCAAAACTTCTTGCCACTCGATTGATTTTCCTCGCTTAGCCGCCGCGGCATCAAACACGAGTTGTGAGGCCGGCCAGATGTCAACTCCGGTGCCGTCGCCTTCGATGAAAGGAATAATGGGATCGTCAGGGACGCTTAGGACTCCATTTTTGAGGGTAATTTTGGTGCCCATTCAGTTTTCTCCCTTATGAATCGCAGAACTGGAGTGCTAACGAGTAATTGCGACGATAGCCAGCGTACCGAGATAAACGCCGGCGAATCCGATCAGAGTAAACCACCAAGTGCGCCGCGAAAACGGGCCGGAGCGCCCAGACTGGCCCGCCATAGTCATCCCGCACACTAAACATCGAATATCGGTCAAAGCCACGGGCGAACCGCACTGCGGGCATATGTCGGTAGTGACCGAAGCCGCGAATCCTTCGGTCATCCGTTCACCTTACGCTCAGCCGCAGCCACCGCGTTGGCGAGCAACATTGCGATGGTGGTTGGCCCCACACCCCCTAGCCGAGGCGTAATCCAGCCGGCGACTTCGCCGACCGCTTCGTCAACATCGGGTACCAATCGACGACCGTCCATAGTGATGCCCGCACTCACCACCGCCGCGCCGGAGCGCACCATGTCGGGGGTGATTATCGAGGCCCGGCCCGCGGCGGCAATCAAGATGTCGGCGGTACGGGTGTACTGACCTAAATCATCTACTCCGGTGTGCACCACCGTTACCGCCGCGTTGGCGTGCGGCTCTTTTAGGGTCAACAGTAACGCCAGAGGGCGGCCGATAGTTAAACCTCGTCCAACGATCACTACGTGGCGACCGGCGATTTCGACTCCGTTAGTGGCGAGCAAAGTTTGGATGCCGAGAGGAGTGCACGGGCGCGGGGCGCTTACCCCCATCACTAAACGGCCCAAATTCACTGGGTGTAAACCATCAGCATCTTTATCGGGTTCGATAGCGAGCAAGGCGACTTCTTCGTCAAGATGACTGGGAAGAGGTAGTTGCACGATAAAGGCGTCGACCGCGGGGTCAGAGTTGTAATCAGCAATGGTGGCGTGCAGGTCTTCGGAGCTGACTGATTCGGGAAGTTCAGTGTGGCGTGAAACCATACCGATCTCTTCACACGCAGCTCGCTTGCCGCGAACGTAAGCGTGGGAATTAGGATCGGAACCCACCAAGATGGTTCCCAGACCCGGAGTAATGCCTCGCTCGCCCAAGGACGCGACGCGTGTGGTTAGTTGAGCCTTAGTCGTTTCTAGAAGAGCAGTGCCATCGAGCAATTTTGCCGCCACTATTTAACCACCCCTTAGCGTCTATTCATCTCAGTGTAAAAAATGGCGCTCGCCGGTAAACACCATTGCTAGATTTAATTCGTTGGCCCGCAAAATAGTGTCTTCGTCGCGCATTGCGCCGCCGGGCTGCACTACTACTGCCACCCCGGCGCTAGCCGCAGCATCAATGCCATCGGGGAACGGATAAAAGGCGTCGCTCGCGCACGCTCCCCCCGCGGCTCGGCCGTCAGCTTTTTTCGCCGCAATTTCTCCCGACTCCACTCGGTTTTGTTGCCCGGCGCCAATCCCGACGGCCTGAGCGTCTTTGACTAATACGATGGCGTTAGAAGTTACGTGACCACAAATTCGCCACGCCACTTCGGCGTCGAGCCACTCGGATTCGGTAGGTACGCGGTTAGTAACAACTGACCAGTCAGCCCTAGTGGCAGCAAAGTGGTGAGCGTCTTGGACAAGCATTCCCCCCGTAATAGGGCGATAGTGCAAACCCGGAGCTTCGGGACGAGGAGCTTCGAGCAAGCGGGTATTTTTCCGTTTAGCAGTTAACGACTCGAGAGTCCCGGGCTCCCAGCTCGGAGCAATAATTACGTCGGCTTGTGGACCCGCGACCATGAGTTCGGCCGTAGCCGCATCGACGGGGCGATTAAGCGCCACCACCCCGCCAAAAGCGGAACGCTCATCACCGGCCAGGGCTCGAGCGTAAGCCGAGGCCAAATCATCGGAAATCGCTACCCCACACGGGTTGGCGTGTTTAATGATGGCGCAAGTTGGGCGATCACCACCACTAAGCGAAGCTAAATCGTAAACTAGTTGCCACGCGGCATCAACGTCGTAGTAGTTGAGATAACTAAGTGCTAATCCTTGGTGCTGTTTGGTGCTATCCCAAAAACTAGTGGTTTTTGCCAAACGGTAATGGGCCCCGTGTTGGTGGGGATTTTCTCCGTAACGTAGAACTTCGTCGGTGCGAGTTAGCGGGAGAATTATATGAGGGGGCAAATCTTCATCGCTAAGCCACGCCACTACGGCGGCATCGAAAGCTGCGGTCGCGGCAAAAGCCTCCAGTGCGAGTTTGCGGCGCGTGGCCTCACTTAACGATCCATCATTAGCCTGCAACTCAGCCAGTACCGGTGCGTATTGGCTTGGAGCGGTGACGATGCCCACCCACGCATGATTTTTAGCGGCGGCGCGTACCATGGCGGGTCCGCCAATATCGATTGTTTCTATATCGGGGCGCTCGCCAAACGGATAAAGATTAGACACCACTAAATCGAAGGCACCAATTCCATAATTTTCTAAGTCGGCTAAATGACTTTCTTTGCCTCGGTCAGCCAGAATCCCGCCGTGAATTTTTGGGTGCAGCGTAACTACGCGGTGGTCGAGCATTTCGGGAACACCAGTCACTTCGGAAACTTCGACTACCGGTATGTTGGCCTTCGCGATTGCTTTAGCGGTTCCACCTGATGACACCAACTCGAAACCGAGATCATGGAGACCCCGGGCGAAGTCCTCTACTCCGGCTTTGTCAAAAACTGAGATCAACGCGCGTTTAGTCATTAATGGCCGATTCTTTGATGAGAGACAACAACACTTCAGGATAGAGCCGCCGCTCCACCTCTTTGATGCGTTCGTGGAGAGACTCTTCAGTATCGCCGGGCAACACCGGCACTGCTTCTTGGGCCAGAATCGGCCCGTCGTCTACCGCCAAAGTAGCGAAATGCACGGTACAGCCAGTAGTGGTTACTCCCGCCGCTAGCGCATCGGCAATCGCGTGGGCCCCTTTGAACGCCGGCAGTAGCGAGGGGTGGGTATTGGTAATGCGCCCGCCGAAAACATCGTGTACGGGTTGGTCGAGAATAGTCATAAACCCCGCCATGACTACTAAATCGACTTGGTGGTGCTCAAGAGCTGCTACCACTCGTTCGGTGTAAGCCCGGCGATCAAAATCATCGCCAAAAGAATCGCGGGTTACCAGCTCTACCGCTAAGCCCACCTCCTCGGCCCGTTCAATCGCACCGCACGGACGGTCGGTAATCATCACTACCAGCGGAAGGCCGGCTTCGCTTAGAGCCTGAAAAATCGTCCCGCTCCCTGAGGCTAAAACTCCAATTCGGCGCACACCTACGAACTTAGTAGCCCTACTGGCCTTACCGGTAGCCGTTTAGCGAAATCCTTGATTCGAGGCCTAGTTCGTGGTGAGGTATAGGTGGTACCCGAAATTCGGGATTGCCTAATAACCCTTGGAGGCCTCCATGGATCTCAGCAAAATGACTACCGGCGACAAGTTATTCATCGGTGGCGGGATCGTATTGTTCATTGCTTCGTTCTTCCCTTGGCTTGGCGTTGATCTCAACGTCAAAGGACTAGGAAATTTTAGCGAATCGGCGAGTGCGTGGAGTTTCACGCTTTTGTGGCTGGCCGTTATTATCGGAACTATCGGTACGGTGATTGCCATACTAAAAATTGCCGGAGTCGATTTACCTGACATGGGCGGAAGTGCCGGAACTCGCCAGCTCATCGTTGGTGCTACGGCTTTGGTGTTAGTAGTAATTAAAACCGTGGTCGGGGTAAGCGGATTGCCGGACGGGTTTTCCACTATTCGTGGCATTGGGCTTTGGATTGGTTTGTTGGCCTGCATCGTGATGACCGCGGGTGGCTTCTCATCCATGAAAGAAGAAAAGGCGGGCGGATCGTCAACTCCGCCAATGGCCTAAACAAAACGCAAGGTTTAATTACGAGAGACCCTCGCTTACAAGCGAGGGTCTCTTCGCGTCTAAAGGCTCGCAACAACCTCAACCATGCGGTCACCCGCTTCGGTGGGGTTGTTGCCGATTATGACACCGGCGTCACTTAATGCCTCCATCTTGGCCGCAGCCGTGCCTTTGCCGCCCGAGACAATTGCTCCCGCGTGGCCCATCTTTTTCCCGGGCGGAGCGGTAACTCCCGCGATGTAGGCCACAACCGGTTTAGTCATTGACGACGCGATGTACTCAGCCGCTTCTTCTTCGGCGGTACCGCCTATTTCGCCGATCATCATCACCGCTTTGGTTTCGGGGTCCGCTTCAAACGCCTGGAGGCAATCGATAAAACTTGTGCCCGGAACGGGGTCGCCGCCGATTCCGACGCAAGTAGTTACCCCAATGTCTTGAAGTTTCAATTCATAGAGCGCTTGGTAGGTAAGCGTTCCTGAGCGACTGACGATTCCGACTGGGCCACCGGGCTTAGCAATCTGCCCAGCGGTGATTCCGATGTTAGTTTTTCCCGGACTGATAATACCGGGGCAATTGGGTCCCAATAAACGCACCTGAGGGAAATCACGCCGCAATATATTAAAGAACAACGCTTCGTCGTGAGCAGGAACTCCTTCAGTGATAACTACGATGAAGTTCACTCCCCCTTCGGCGGCGTCGAGTACCGCGGCCTTAACTCCCGCCGCGGGGATAAATATGCACGAAGCCGTTGCTCCGGTAGCGGACACGGCGTCGGCTACTGAGGCAAAAACTGGAACACCGTCAACGTTCGTACCCGCTTTTTTAGGGTTAGTGCCCGCGACTACTTGAGTTCCGTACTCGCGATTTAGCCGACCATAAAAACGCCCCTGCGAGCCAGTTAGGCCTTGGTAGATGACCTTGGTGTTTTCGTCTACGAAAATTGCCATTAGTTTTCTCCTAGGCCTTAGCGAGTTCGGTTACGACGCGCGCCGCGTCAAGCATGGTCGATTCGATCCGTAATTGATCAGAAACGCGAGGGGCAAGAATGGCGTGTCCTTCTTCGGCGTTAGTGCCGTCAAGTCGAATCACGATTGGGGCTTTTATGTCTACCCGATCGAGGGCAGCGATAATTCCGTTAGCCACTTCGTCACCCTTGGTGATCCCCCCAAAAATATTTATGAAGATAGCCCGCACATTGGGATCGTTAGTGATAACTTCAAGCGCACCGGTCATTACGTCCGCGTTAGCGCCACCGCCAATATCTAGGAAGTTAGCGGGAGAACCACCAACTTGGCTAACAATGTCTACGGTGCTCATGGCCAACCCGGCTCCGTTGGCGATAATGCCTACCGAACCATCTAGACCCACGTACTGCAAACCTTTTTCGTGGGCCGCAGTTTCTCGCGCGTCACGCACTTGGGTTGCGTCGTAGGTTTCGTAGTCGGGATGACGAAATAGCGAACTGTCGTCGAGGGTGACCTTAGCGTCGAGAGCGTGCACTCGGCCGTCGGTAGTAAGAATCAGTGGGTTAATCTCAACTAAATCAGCATCCGCGTCAACGTAACAACGCCACAACTTAGTAAGTATGTCGATGGCTCCTTCCGTGGCCGCGGGGTTGAGTTGAGCTTCTTCGACCCACGCTCGACACTGCTCGGGAGTTAAACCATCAACGGGATCAACCCAAATACGAGCGATGGCCTCAGGATTTTCTTCGGCCACCTGTTCAATCTCTACTCCCCCCGCGGCCGACAACATGCCCAGATGTTTTTTAGCCGAACGATCAAGAGTGAACGATGCGTAATACTCTTCGGAAATATCACTAGCGGTTTCGATCCATAGCAACGCCACTACGTGGCCTTTGATGTCGAGACCCAAAATGTCATCGGCGTACTGTCGACATTCATCGGCGTTACTGGCCAACTTAATGCCGCCCGCCTTGCCGCGACCCCCCACTTGAACCTGCGCTTTGACTACTACGGGATAGCCGATCCGATCAGCCGCGGCCACCGCCGCGTCAACGCTTTCGACGGCTTCGCCGTTAGACACCGGGATGTCGTAACGCGCGAATAGTTGCTTACCTTGATATTCATAGAGGTCCACAGCGGCTCCTGGTATTGGCGGCGATTTAGAACGGTAGCCAAACTAAGGCCCAATAAGCGAGTTGACCGAAGAAATTGGCCCCTCCGGCCCCGCGCGGCTTTACCGGGCTGGGTGCCACTCCCGGTAACCATATGGTGGACAATGGCTCTATGCCACCGTCTCGCAGTGACCGCCAGATCATCATCTTTGCCACCGTCTTGGTTTTGGTGGCGGGTTTAGTAGTGGCGGGGCTGATCTTTTTTGTCACTGGCGGCACCAAGGACACCCCCAAAACCGCCCCACTCTTTTTGGGTCTCGAACCCGAACTCTCGGCCAAAATTGATGAAGGGGGGCCGCTCTATTTCGCCAACCCTTTCGGAGGAAAAGGCTTTTGGCTAGACGCAGAGAACAATAAATTGGTCGCGGTGGCCATCGATCTTCCTAAGGGAAGTAACTGCTTAGTTAAGTGGCGCGACACGCGTAAAGCTTACGAAGATTGTTACGGAAATAAATTTCAAGTTGGCAGTCTCGACCGCTATGCCGTATCGGTTGGTCCAGTGGGTAAGGGCTCGCCCAAAGATTCGGTATACGTAGACTTTCGTGTTCGCACTCCGCCACCCACCGAGTGATTATCTAACTTTCAGCTCGGCGCAACGGAGCCCACGCTAATAGCAATCGTTTTTCCCCCGCATCGCGAAAGTGAACAAGAACTTCAGCCCGATCTCCGGTTCCTTCCACGCCCAGTATTACCCCTTCACCAAACTTTTCGTGCACAACATCATCACCGGCTACTAGCCCAAGATTTTCTGACCCCCGTTCGCCCGCAGGTTCTCCATCACGGCGCATTGCTGCACTAACAACCGTTTCGCGATGAGCACCGAGGCCGGAAGTTTCTCTAGTTTCACCAACCACGGCAATTAGATTTTCGGGTATTTCACCCAAGAACCGGCTAGGCGAGTAGTACTCGGTATTACCAAATAATGTTCGGCTCCACGCGTGGCACAGATATAGACGCTCTTCGGCCCTAGTGACTCCGACATAACAAAGGCGACGCTC
>SHUY01000047.1 GCA_009694435.1 Acidimicrobiia bacterium
TAAACCGGAACCCGTACACAAGTAGCCGCGACTCGCAACTCGGGCGCGTGCAGTATTTTTCGGCTCTCGTGTAATAATTTCGCCTCTTCAGAAGTAGTTCCGTCGGAAGCCAGCGAACCCGCACGCGGAATTACGTTCCCAGCAATAGGGCGATCCCATACTTGGCCCGAAGTAATTAATTCAGGGTGTTTACCCGCTTGGCCAAGATCGACTTCTCGTCCCACCCCGGCTTCCCACTGACGGGCCAACTCAGCAATACCGGCGCGCCCGGCTCCCGATACCGCCTGGTAGGTCGAAACCACCATGCGGGTGATCGGGGTAATGCGGTGCAGTGGGGCTAAAGCGGTGAGTAAAACCATCGTGGTGCAATTAGGACAAGAAACGATATTGCGTTTGCGGGCGCCAACGTCTTCGGGGTTGACCTCAGCCACGACGAGGGGAACGCCGGGTTCCATGCGGAACGCGGCCGAATTATCAATCACTACCGCTCCCGCGGCCTCAGCCACTGGGATCCACTCGCGAGCGAGATCGTCCTCGACATCAACGATGATTAGATCAAGACCCGCGAACGCCGCCGCGGTCGGGAGCATGCAGGCCACTTCACCCACGGGGGTGCTTATTTTGCGCCCCACGGAACGCTCCGAGGCAAAAACTCGCAGTTCGTCAATCGGAAACGAGCGGGCCGCGAGAATTGCGAGAACCTCCTCGCCCACTACCCCAGTGGCCCCCAACACGCCTAAGTTCACGGCGACTCGGCCAATGCAAACGCTTCGTGAAGCACCAAGACCGCTTTTTCTAGATCTCCGGCGGCCACTACACAAGAAATACGAATTGAAGAAGTAGAAATCATCTCAATGTTGACTCCCGCGTTAGCTAAAGTTTCGAACATCGTCGCGGCGACACCAGGGTTAGTTTTCATTCCTGCCCCCACGAGCGAAACTCGACCCACATTTTCGTCCGAACTAAAGCCAGCCGCCTCAACATCTTTTACTAGGCGCTCAATTACCGAACGCGCGTTAGCGAGATTATCGCTAGGAACCGTAAAAGAGATATCGGTATGACCTTGGGTCGATACGTTCTGCACGATCATGTCCACGTTGACCTGAGCATCGGCCAACGCTCTAAACACGGTCGCGGCTATTCCTGGCCGGTCAGGAACACCGACCACCGTTACTTTGGCCTCTGAATCATCGTGAGTTACCCCCGAAATAATGGCTTGTTCCATCGACATTCCTTCCTCCCGTATCCATGTTCCTGGCTTCCAAGTGAAACTTGAACGAACGTGCACCGGCACTGCGTAGTTGCGGGCGAACTCAACTGATCGTAGGGCTAAAACTCGCCCGCCGGTGGCCGACAAGTCAAGCATTTCTTCGTAAGACAGCCGGTCAAGACGACGCGCGTTGACAACCAGACGCGGATCGGCAGTGAATACTCCGTCGACGTCGGTATAAATCTCACAAAACTCAGCTTTGAGCGCGGCAGCTAAAGCGACCGCGGTGGTATCAGACCCACCGCGCCCAAGAGTCGTAATATCAGAGTTCGTAGACACGCCCTGAAAACCCGCGACTACCGCTATAACTCCATCTTCTAATGCTTCACGAATACGATTTGCCCGCACTTCTAAAATTCGCGCTCGCATGTGATCAGTATCGGTAAGTATCCCCGCCTGGGAGCCAGTGAAACTCACTGCTTCTTCGCCCTGATCAATAATCGCCATACATAGCAACGCCATAGAAATGCGTTCACCGGCGGTTAAGAGCATGTCCATTTCACGCGCCGACGGATTGGCCACTACATCAAAGGCCAACTTTTCTAAATCATTCGTGGTCGCACCCATAGCCGAAACGACAACCACTACGTCATTACCCGCGCGCCTAGTAGCAACGATATGGGCGGCAACCTCACGAATTCGCTCGGGTGTCGCAACCGACGTACCCCCAAATTTTTGTACAACGAGACCCATACCCCGATGGTACCGGTGAGAGGGCTACCTATCAGCCCGATTTATCCGTGAGCCAATTTGGGCGTTAGAAATCGATATCGCGGGCGCGTTAGGGTTGACTATGTCTAAAGCCAACAAACGAGAGCGCCAGAGGGAAAACCGCGAGAAGCGGCGAGAATTCGAAGGGAAGATCCAACGCCGTCAGCGTTTGATGAAAACCGCTCGAACCTTCGCCATCATTGCAGTTCCGGTTCTAATAGTTGGCGTAGTGCTGAACCTCAATAACTCCAGCGACGACACGTCGACGGGGTCGGATAGTAAATCTTGCGCGGAAGTAAAAACTCCGCCGGCCAAGAAGGTTTCCCTTGATGCTCCGACCGATACTCTTGACGTCAATCAGAGTTATACCGCCACCATCGACACCAGTTGCGGAACTATTGCTGTTGACCTAGCCGCGCAAAGTTATCCCGTATCGGTTAATAACTTTGTTTATCTAGCCAACCAAAAATTTTACGACGACCTTGCCGTTGTGCGGGCGGCCAAGAATTTTGTTATCCAAACCGGAAGCCCTACTCAAACCAGCAGTGGTGGACCGGGTTATTCGGTGGCGGCGGAAGTGCCTACCGTTGAACCGTATTACCCTGCCGGAACGGTGGCGTGGGCTAAATCCGGAGCCGAGCCCGCCGGCACCGCCGGTTCGCAGTTCTTCATCGTCACTGGCAACGCGCCCCTACCGGCCGACTACGCGGTAATCGGCACCGTAAGCAAAGGTTTAAACGTTGCTCGTAACATCGAGAAGTTGGCGCCTAAATCGGGCGACGGCGCTCTCACCCGCCCAGTAGTGATGAAAAAAGTAACAATCACGACTGGGGCAATTCCCCCCGCAACTACTCCTTAAACGAAATCGGGTAATACAGAACCGGGCGAATAGATTTTTGCCTGTGTGCCTTCGTAAAGAGTTACTGCTCCCGCGCCCGCTACTCGCCAACCGGTTGCGTCACGAATGAGTGCTGTCTGCTCGTCGACTCCCACCAATGTCGCTTTGGGGGCTAACAAATCGATCGAGCGCGCGCTCATGTGGTCGGCGGCAGTCCCGTGATAGGGAAAGACCGCCAAATTAGAAACTAAACCCAGGCCGACCGTGTAGGCCCCACCGCGCGGGTCAACCATTGGATCGCACACCAAAGTAGCGGCCGCTCCCGAAGCGGCTAAAACCCCACCGTTATTCAAAACCTCAACTATTGATTCCCATAACAGAGAATCCTTTAGCACCGAGCGCAAGTGAAGCGGTGACCCATCAGACAAATAGATAAAGCGCGCCCGCTTGACTACTTCAGCAACTTCTCGGTCTTCAGCTTCACGGCGATTCAGAACCATTAGTGGTTTTACTTTTGTTCCCAAACGATCGAAATAATCCTCGGCCTTTTTAACCACTCGATCGGGATGCTCATAAGCCGCGGCCGTCGGCAGCACCACGACTTCAGAATTATCAACCCGCGCGAGCAACTCGCGATCAAAATCTTCACCGCCACCCAGCCATTCACCGCCACCGACAAGGGCCAAAGTTCCAAGGTCGTTCTTTTTACCCATAGAAATAACAGCCTAGCGAGGCTGAGTCGTCGTCGGCCGCGTCGGGTGAGCACAATAGAAGCGTGACTAAAACTGCCCCCAGTGCCCCGCCGGACTACTACGAGACTCTTGGTGTTTCGAGCAGCGCTACTAGCGAAGAAATTTCGATCGCGTTTCGCCTGCTGGCTAAAGAGTTGCATCCCGATCACTCCCCTAACGATGTTCAAGCCACCGAAGCCTTCAAAGTGATTTCGCGCGCGCACGCCACTTTGAGTCGACCGCGAGCACGCGCGGCCTACGACGCACGGCGGGCAGAAAAACCGAACCCCCATTTCGCCCCTCGGGTTCAGCCAAAATCTTCACCTTCGCCCCCAATAACTTTCACTACTGGGACCGCCATGGTTCTCCCAACTACTCGGCGAGCAAAAATTGCGCTTGCTTCGGGAATCGCCTGCATCGGAGGCGGACTGGCGATTGTTCCGATCATCTTCGGATTAGAGCCCGTGGCTGATTCGTTTGGGCGTGACTTCACCCTTTGGTTCGTCGTAGCCAAACTCATTATTGGTGGTGGGATTTTCGCGGGGTTGGGCTGGTGGCGACTACGAAGCCTTGCGGGCTTAGCGGCTCGGCTCGGCGATACCGGCGGGCGATAACCTTTATCGAGAAGAATATTTTGGCTTTCACGAGAAGTACTCGTGAGTGGCGTTTAGACGATGGGAGTTCGTAAGTGAGCACTTCTTTGACCGCGAATCTTAAAACTGTTGGTGTAGTTGGTTCGGGAATTATGGGATCAGGCATTGCGGAAGTAGCCGCGAAGTCTGGATTCAATGTCATCTTGCGCAGCAGAGCCCAAGCATCTGCCGACGCCATGCTGGCCGGTCTCGATAAATCACTTGCTAAGCAAGTTGAGCGCGGCAAGCTCGAAGAAGCGACTCGAGATGAAATTAGAGGTCGAGTGCGAGCGGTAACCGATCTCACCGAGTTGTCAGAGTGCGATTTAGTGCTGGAGTCAATAGTCGAAGATCTCCCCGCCAAGCGGGAACTGTTTAGTCAGCTATCAAAGATATGTTCGGACAAAACTATTTTGGCCACTAACACTTCAACCCTTCCCGTAGTTGAAATGGCGATGGTTACCGATCACCCCGAACAAATATGCGGAATCCATTTCTTCAACCCCGCGCCGATGATGGCGCTAGTTGAGATCGTTCGACCCATCACTGCTAGTGATGAAGTAATAGCCACCGCGCGCGCTTTTGCCGAAGCCTGCGGAAAAACCGTGGTTGATGTGCGCGATCAAGCCGGTTTCATCGTCAACGCTCTGCTGTTCCCTTATCTCAACAACGCCATCAACTTGCTTGACGGCGGTGTTGCTAGTCGCGACGACATTGACGCGGCCATGAAAGGAGGCTGCAACTTCCCCATGGGTCCACTTGAGTTACTTGATCTCGTAGGTTTAGACACCAGTTTGGCTATCATCGGTGCGCTTTACGAAGAGTTCCGTCAGCCCAATTACGCCCCCGCGCCATTGTTGCAGCGCATGGTGAGCGCCAACCGCTTAGGACGCAAGTCGGGTCGGGGCTTCTACGACTACTCCAAGAAATAATCAAGTCATGACCGAACGGGAGCGCCCCTGGCTCATGCGGACCTACTCGGGGCATTCTTCAGCCCGTGAATCTAACGACCTTTACCGGACCAACTTGGCCAAGGGTCAAACCGGGCTATCGGTGGCCTTCGATCTACCTACCCAAACCGGTTACGACCCCGACCACCAGTTGAGTCGCGGTGAAGTAGGAAAAGTTGGTGTTCCCGTTCCTCACTTGGGAGAGATGCGCACACTTTTCGACCAAATACCACTGGACGAAATGAATACCTCAATGACTATTAATGCCACCGCGATGTGGCTATTTAGTATGTACTTATCGATCGCAACCGAACAAGGAATCGCTCCGGAAAAACTTTCCGGTACCACACAAAACGATATCGTTAAAGAATTTTTATCTCGGGGCACGTATATTTTTCCGCCGGAGGCCTCACGCCGGCTTACGGTCGATTTGGTTTGCTTCACAGTTTTGAATGTTCCTAATTGGAACCCCATAAACGTTTGCCCTTACCACTACCAAGAAGTGGGCGCGACTCCAGTGCAAGAAATCGCTTATGGCTTGGCTACTGCTTGCGGCATCCTCGACGCGGTGCGCGATTCGAGCCAAGTCAGCGAAGAGAAGTTCCCCGAAGTGGTCGGTCGGATCTCTTTTTTCGTTGACGCCGGAATTCGTTTTGTCGAAGAAATGTGCAAAATGCGAGCTTTTTCAAGGCTGTGGGAAGAAATATGTACCGAGCGCTACGGAGTAACCGACCCCAAACTACGACGCTTCCGCTACGGAATGCAGGTCAATTCGTTAGGCCTAGCAGAGAACCAGCCCGAAAATAATGTGCCCCGGATCGTTCTCGAAATGTTAGGAGTAACTCTTTCGCGCGACGCCCGCGCCCGCGCGGTTCAATTGCCCTGTTGGAACGAAGCCCTCGGTCTTCCCACGCCGTGGGACCAGCAATGGTCGCTGAGAATGCAGCAAGTTTTGGCTTACGAAACTGACCTTTTGGAGTACGACGACATTTTCGCTGGATCGACAGTAATTGAAACTAAAACCACTGAACTCGCCGACGCGGCTCGCAACGAACTCGACTGGGTGCTTGACGGTGGCGGAGCGTTCGAAATGATCGACTCCATGAAGTCTCGGCTCGTACAAAGTAACGCCGAGCGAGTGCGAAGAATTGAGTCGGGTGAACAACTCGTAGTAGGCGTTAACTCATTCACCGAAACTGCGCTATCTCCGCTCACCGAGATAGCGGCCGACAAAGCCATCGTTACCGTTGACCCGAAGGCCGAGATCGAACAAATTGAGCGTCTAGAACAGTGGCGCGCCCAGCGCGACGAAACGAGCGTGGCGGCGGCAATTAGCGAGCTCACTAAACTCGCGGCCACGAAAGAAAACTTGGTGCCGGCCAGTGTTGCTTTAGTCCAAGCCGGGGGAACTGTGGGCGAGTGGGCGCAAGCCTTACGATCAGTTTTTGGTGAATACCGCGCCCCGACTGGTGTAAGTGGAGTTAGCGCCCCCGCCGGCGACCTAACTGCGGTGCGAGAACGAATAGCGCAAGCCACTAAAGGATTGGGTGGTCCGCTGCGACTACTGGTGGGGAAGCCTGGGCTTGACGGCCATTCCAGTGGAGCCGAACAAATAGCGGTCGCAGCACGCGATGTGGGCTTTGAGGTTATCTATCAAGGCATCCGCCTCACGCCCGAACAAATCGTGGCGGTGGCCCGCGACGAAGATGTCGACATCGTTGGTCTTTCGATTCTTTCCGGATCACACCGTGAGTTAGTGCCCGCGGTCGTTCGTCTTCTCAACGAAGCCGGCGTTGACGCTCCGGTGATAGTGGGGGGGATAATCCCCGATGCTGATAGCGAAGAAATGACCGCCGCCGGAGTGGCCGCAGTCTTTACTCCCAAAGACTACAAAATCGCCGAGATAATGGACGAGATAGCCATTCTCGCCATCGCCCGCCGACAAGCCAATCGCGCCTAAAACCGGCTCCGGCCAAAATAATTAGGCGTACATCGCTTCAATTTGGGTGGAGTACTTAGAGTTAACCCCTCGGCGCTTCAACTTCATAGTCGGGGTTAATTCTTCCGAATCAGGCAACCACTCGGCGTCGAGCACGGTGAACTTTTTAATCTGCTCGGCCCGAGAATATTTTTTATTCACTTCGGCAACATTGCTTTCGATCTCAGCCACCACCTTGGGATCATGAGCCAGTAAAGCCAAGTCGGAAGTTTCGATTCCGTGTTGAGTTGCCCATGCTGGAGCAACTTCAGCGTCTAGGACAACAATGGCCGAAAGAAATGGTCGCTGGTCACCGATCACACACACTTGACCAATAAGCGGAAAGCCTTTCAGAGCCGCTTCAAGATTGGCCGGCGAAATATTCTTACCGCCCGCAGTGATGATTAGTTCTTTTTTGCGGTCAATAATTTTTAGGTAGCCGTCAGCATCAAACTCGCCTATGTCACCCGAAGCAAACCAACCGTTAGCGTCAAGGACTTCACCGGTACGCTCGGGATCATTTAAATAACCCCGGAATATGTTCCCTCCGCGCGACATGACTTCGCCGTCGTCGGCCAAAGTGACTTCACAGCCCGGAATCGGCGGCCCGACCGTGCCAAGATGAACTCGAAACGGCTCCCACGTCATTGGCCCCGAAGTTTCGGACAGGCCATAAATTTCTGACATTTCTAATCCGAGACAACGAAAAAACTTCAGCGTATCCATCGGTATAGGAGCCGCCCCGCTAATTGCCGAGATAACTTGATCAAGCCCGAGCAAGTTGAGAACAAAATCAAACACCGGCTGCGCGCCCGTAAGTTCAGCGGCCAATCCGGCGGGCAAGTCTTCGCCCCGAGCCCGGTATTCAGATACTCGCTCGCCAATAGGCAATGCCGCTTCCAGCATCGCTAACTGTTCGGGGTTTGCCCGGGCCATCGCCATCACTCCGGCTTGTAGTTTCTCCCAGACCCGAGGCACGCCAAAGAAAATCTGAGGGCGAGATTCGGCCAAATACTTTCCGATTTCGGCCGCATCAGGACAAGTAGTGACTTCAAATACCCCCGCAATGCCCTGATAGTGGGTATTCATCCGCTCGGCCACATGAGCCATAGGAAGATACGAGATCATTCGGCTGAAATAAGGCTCTTGGTGGCGCCAACATTTGAGCAGACTGTTTACCGTCCACATCACATTGGCGTGATCGAGCATTACCCCTTTGGGCGGACCAGTGGTTCCCGAAGTGTAAATAACTGTCGCTAAATCTGTTGGCAAAACTTTAGCCGCCGCAGCAACAATATCAATCGATTCGACTTCTAAAAAAGTTGACCACCGCAATACTTCGGCAGGAATTTTCTTATCGTCGTCAATGACCACTACGTATTTAAGAGTGGGGATGTTGTTACGTACGGCCATAAAGCGATCGAGTAATTCAACATCTTCTACAATTGCCACCGTTGCTTCACAGTGCGTAGCTAAATATTCGATTTGTTCCGGCGAAGAAGAGTTGTAGATAGAAACCGGAGTAGCGCCCAATAAAACTGTGGCCATGTCGGCGATATGAAATTCTGGCCGGTTGCGCATCATCAGCACTACCCGCTGGCCTTTCTCTAGCCCTAAATCGGATAACGCTTGCGCGGCGCGTCCTGCGCTTTGGGAGTACTCGGCCCAAGTGAGTTGACGAAAATCATCACCGTCTTTCCAGCGCAACGCCACTCGGTCGGGATAATCGCGCACCGTGACACAAAATTGTGCCGCCACCGTATCGGCGGTTTGGTGATTACTAGGCAGTATTTTTGTGGCCACTATTTCTCCCTGGTTTGAGGCAGAGTCTCGCACGGATAGAAGGGGAATCAAGATTCTTACCCCAATTTAACTAGAGATTTGGCTGGGGATAACTTGGGGATAACTCTGAGGAAAACCGCTGCCCGCAAGGGAATATTCGCTCTCACCGGGAATACCCCAAACCCTTATGAATAAAGGCGAGTAAGCGTTTACGCCTGCCGTTCGTCATAACTAGACCAGGCCAACAAGGCGTCTGACTAACCCAGGAGAGAGATTATGAAAAACCCTATTCACTTCATTAAAAAACAACCACTTGCCGTTCGACTCGTCGCCGGCGTTACCGTCATTGCGCTGCTTGCGGCCGCAGTGTTTATCTTGAGCTCAGATGAAAACAAGGAGCGGGCCCAAGCTCGTTCTACTCAGCATTTATCGAGCCAAGTCTCGGCAACCGAAAACTCTCGGGCCGTTGACTCACCATCGACCACTTCTCCCACCGGAGTATCTCCCAGCACTACTCGGCCCAGGCAAGGCAACTCTCAGCCTTCGCGTACTGACGCCCCGGCCAGAGGATCACTTTCTTCGCGCCCCCCGGCGGCACCGGCAACCCCGGCGGCACCGGCAGACACCACTGGGCCCGATCTTTCAAGCGCCGCTTGGAGCCACGATTATCTCTACACGACCCTTTACGTAGATGGGGTTGAGCGAGGCTGCCCCTTTGCCGGCGTATCCGACGGACCCGTCTTGGCCACTTTTAGTGTTAGGCCCACCGACGAATCGGGAGTCGCCTCTATCTACGCATACAGAGATAGCGCTTACGGAGTCGGACAAGAAGTACTAATGACAGAAGAAGGTCCTAATAATTTTGTAATCGGTGTGTCGATTTTTCGAGGATCAACCGCTATTCGTAACAGCATCACGATGAACTTCGTTGCGACAGATTTCTTGGGAAATTCTTCCAGCGTTTCTCGAACAATCTCGGTTCTCGAATGCGAAGGTTTGACCTAAAAATAACTAACAAACGCCCAGGTCATTGACCTGGGCGTTTGTTAGTTGCGGCCCGATCGTTCGTTAAGTCGCCACGGCCCTCGGCGCCGGCCGCCCCCTCGAGCACTTAAGCGAGCCGCCGTAACCCACTGATGGGCCATGTCGTTAACTTCGTCGGAGCGAAGACTAAACCCTCCCGACCTAACTATTTCACCCATCGCCATTTCGATAACTCTCGCTTCTTGTTCGGTGGGTCGAGGAGTAATTTCGCCCAGCACAAACGCGCTAGTGCTCACAGAGGAACGTTTCCGTGCTTACGTGCCGGCGACTGCTCACGCTTCGTGCGCAACATGTCGAGCGAGCGAATCAAAACTTGTCGGGTATCGCGGGGGTCGATCACATCGTCGACGTATCCTCGCTCTGCGGCCACATACGGATTAGCAAACTTGTCGGTGTATTCCTCAATAAGTTCGACCCGCCGACCTTCGGCGTCATCGGACTGATCAATTTCTTTACGGAAAATAATATTGACTGCCCCTTGGGCGCCCATAACCGCTATTTCTGCCGAAGGCCACGCAAAGGCGAGGTCGGCACCAATGGACTTGGAGTTCATCACGACGTAGGCGCCGCCGTAAGCCTTACGGGTAATAATCTGAACGCGAGGCACGGTCGCCTCACAGTAGGCGTAAAGCAACTTGGCTCCGTGACGGATAATCCCCCCGTACTCTTGGTCGGTTCCCGGTAAAAATCCGGGAACATCAACAAAAGTTACGAGGGGAATATTAAAGGCATCGCACATCCGCACAAACCGCGCGGCTTTTTCTGACGCATCGATATCTAAAACTCCGGCCAAGTTTTGTGGCTGATTTCCAACAACGCCCACCACGTGGCCGTCGAGTCGCGCCAAACCACAAACGATATTCATGGCCCACATTTGGTGCACCTCAAAAAAGTCTCCGTCGTCAACGATCTCGTGGATAATCGCTTTCATGTCGTACGGCTGATTAGGAGCATCTGGGATCAAGCTGATGATGTCTTCGCAGCGTCGAGCGGGATCGTCGGTGGGCGAGAAATAGGGTGGGTCATCGAGATTGTTTTGCGGGAGGAAAGAAACCAAGTAGCGAACTTGTTCGAGACAAGATTCTTCGTCTTCGGCCACAAAACCCGCTACTCCCGATTTGGACGCGTGCGTCATCGCCCCCCCAAGTTCTTCTTGGGTTACGTCTTCGCCGGTAACCGTTTTGACTACGTCGGGGCCAGTAATGAACATATGCGAAGTGCCTTTGACCATAAAAACAAAATCGGTCATTGCCGGCGAATAAACCGCACCACCCGCGCACGGCCCCATAATTACGCTGATCTGCGGTATTACTCCCGATGCTTTTACGTTGCGGTGGAAAATTCCCCCGTAGGCGTCGAGACTAACTACCCCTTCTTGAATGCGAGCGCCCGCCCCGTCGTTAAGTCCGATCATTGGAGCCCCGACCGACTCCGCTAGATCCATAACTTTATGAATTTTTTCGGCAAACACTTCACCCAGAGCGCCACCAAAAACAGTGAAGTCTTGTGAGAAAACGAATACTTTGCGTCCGTCTATAGTTCCCCACCCCGTGACAACCCCGTCGGTAAGCGGACGGGTGTTTTCAATACCGAATCCGTGGGCGCGATGGCGCGCCAGCATGTCAAGTTCAACAAATGAACCCTCATCAAGAAGTTTCCCTAAGCGCTCACGGGCGGTGAGTTTCCCTCGGTCGTGTTGGCGCTGAACCGCGGCTTCGGATCCCGCGTGCAGCGCCTCTTTGCGTAACTCGGCCAGTTGCTCAAGGCGTTCTTCTATGGGGTGCGCCGGCAGCGCTACGGGAGCATCCGCCGTGGCTTCACCTTGAATAGCGTCTTCTTCTATTGCCATAGCGCCCGAGGTTACCGGCTCGGCTGACTGGAGGACGCTTTGCCCTCTTCGACTAGTTCAATCAGCGTTCCGAAGGCGGTCTTAGGGTGAACAAAGGCCACCGTGGTGCCCCGACTGCCCGGACGCGGAACCTCATCAATGACTTGATGGCCTTGGGCCTTTATCTGCTCTAGTGCTTGGGCCACACTCGTCACTCGGTACCCCACGTGATGAATCCCTTCGCCCCGCTTAGCCAGAAACTTAGCCACGGGTGAATCATCTCGAGTTGGAGTAACAAGTTGAATATACGAATCGGCCACTCGGATTAATACTTCTTCAACGCCATCAGAATCGATTCTTTCGCGATGGGTTACCGTGCAACCAAAAGTATCGTCGTAGTAGGCCACCGCCGCATCAATGTCGTAAACCGCTATGGCGACATGATCGATATTGGTGAGTAACGAGTCGTTAGTGGCCACTCTTTTTTCCTCCTTGGGCGTGCCGGCTAAACCGCGTTATCTCTGGCAGTAGTTGAGCCCGCAACTCGGGGTCGGTCACTCCCAAACCTTCTTCGGGTGCCAAAACTAAAACTCCGAGTTTTCCTTCGTGTTGATTCTTTTGTACTGCCGCGGCCGCTTCGCCGACATCGTCAAGCGCATAAGTAGCGGAAAGGGTGGGATGGATTTTCCCCTCACAAATCAAACGGTTGGCTTCATAGGCTTCTCGGTAATTAGCGAAGTGGCAACCTTTTATCGTTTTTAGGTTCATCCAAAGATAACGATTGTCGTATTCAATCATGAACCCGCTGGTGGCCGCACAGGTCATGATTAGCCCCCCTCGCTTAGCCACAAAAACTGAAGCACCCATGGTTGACCGCCCCGGGTGTTCGAAAACAATGTCGGGGTCGGTACCTATTAATTCGCGAATTTTTTTACCGAACCGGCGCCACTCCGATGGGTCTTGAGTAGTTTCGTCCGACCAAAACTTGTAACCCTCAGCCGTGCGATCTATCACTGCTTCACAGCCCATGGCGCGAACTAACTCCGCTCGTTCGGGAGAAGATACGACACCGATGGGGATCCCGCCACCGTTGAGCACATACTGAACTGCGTACGCACCAATTCCTCCACTTGCCCCCCAGATAAGGACACTCTGTCCTTGAGTCATTTGTGCACCGTTAGGGCTCACCAACATCCGATAACTCGTGGAATTAGTAAGCGCGTTAACCGCGGCTTCTTCCCAAGTTAAGTGCGCGGGTTTAGGCATCAACTGGTTGGCCTTGACTAGAGTTATTTCGGCCAAACCGCCGTAGTTAGTTTCGAATCCCCAGATGCGTTGATTAGTCGCCATCATCGAGTCGTCGTGAGCAGTAGGGTCTTGATCGTCGACATGATTGCAATGCACCGTTACCGCATCACCACATTTCCAGTCCCGCACCGCCGATCCCACTCGCACCACTACTCCCGCCGCGTCGCTACCGAGGACGTGGAAAGGCTGATCGTGGCGAGCCCCCCAAACGCTTTCTCGCCCCAAGCGAGTAAGGAATCCGAAAGTAGCCAGCGGCTCAAATATTGCCGACCACACCGTGTTGAAGTTAATAGAACTCGCCATCACCGCAACAAAAACCTCGTCGGGTGCCAGTTCGGGTAAAGCGACATCGTCTAGGTGGAGTGAGGCCCGCGGGTCTTTGGCACTTGATTCCATGCCGGCAAACATCGCTTGTTCGTCGGCGTGGACAGTGACTCCTCGAAATGTTGCCGGCATTTCAATGTCGGCTAAATCGTCGGTGGCGCCCGTGAGGATGGCTTGGCGAATTAATTCGATAGACATGCCCCCCGACAATACTCCTCGGCGAGTCGGCGGGGCGGGGGCGGGCGGGTTGACGGCCGAAGAATTCGCTAGGGTAGCGTTGCTCACAACCACAACCAGAGCGGCTCAACCTCGGGCCGCCCGACCACGGGGGAACCAAATGTCAGGATCGGTAATCGTTTCCACTGCTCGTACGCCCATCGGAAAATTCTCTGGTGCCTTCGCCGGCCTTAGCGCAATGGATCTTGGCGGGGTCGCAATTCGGTCCGCACTCGAGCGCGGTGGAGTCGACTCCGAACAAGTCGATGCCGTCATTATGGGGCACGTACTCCAAGCTGGTCAGGGACAGATAACCGCGCGTCAAGCAGCAGTAATCGCGGGAATCCCAATGAGTGTTCCGGCACTTACGGTTAACAAAGTTTGTCTTTCCGGAATAAACGCGCTCTACCTTGCTGACCAAATGATTCAATCGGGTGATGCCGAAGTTGTGGTTGCTGGTGGCATGGAGTCAATGACTAACGCCCCATTTTTACTTAATGGCGCGCGCTCGGGGTTACGCATGGGTAACCAAGACTTGATCGATTCACTTATCCACGATGGCCTCTGGTGTGCCTTTGACCAAGAACACATGGGAACCGGAACTCAACGCTACGCCGACGAAAAAAAGATTTCCCGCTCCGCCCAAGACGAACTCGCGGCGCGTAGTCACGAACTCGCGGCTGCAGCCATGAAAGAAGGACGTTTCGTAGACGAAATAGCTCCGGTAGAAATTCCTCAGCGCAAAGGCGACCCGCTAATAGTTGATAGCGACGAAGGAGTGCGCCCCGAAACCACCCTCGACTCCCTCGGCGCCCTTCGCCCTGCTTTTGGGAAAGAAGGAACCATCACCGCGGGTAACGCATCGCAGATATCTGATGGTGCCGCGGCCCTGATCATGACCAGCGCCGAAAAAGCGGCTGATCTTGGACTTACCCCCATTGCGGAGTTCGTTAGTTACGGGATGGTCGCCGGGCCCGATGCATCACTTTTGCACCAACCGTCGCGAGCCATCAAACGAGCCCTGGAT
>SHUY01000048.1 GCA_009694435.1 Acidimicrobiia bacterium
GTCGCCATAGCTCCAATCAATATCATTGGCCCGCAAGTTAAAGCCCTTGAAGTGCTTGCCGTCGCCGGAAACAAACTTGTTAGTCACCTCGGTATCAAGCGCACACTCGAGCCGATCGGCCGGAATAACGCGAGGCATCCCTAAAGGTCGGCGCACATCTTGCTGATGAATTAAAACATCGGACAGCATCATTGCGGGTGTGATGTGGGGGAAAACTCGCTCCGAATCAATGACTGAACGCAAACTAGCGATGAGTTGTTTGGAAGATAATTTGTCACCAGTCTTGCGAGCGCTGCGCTCGAAGTAAACCATGGGTCGCCCGCCCGCTTTTAGAGTGCCCCACATTACTTTTCTTATCGTATCGGTACAGGACAAGATGCAATGCGCGACTACATCTCGAACTCGCCACGCTCCACATAAAGAGTCTAAGTCCCACTGTTCGGGTGTGAGAGTGGTGAGAAAATCTGCAAACTCTGTTCGCTCCCTCGCAGTTAAGGTCCAGATCTCAGAATCACTTAGTTTAGACACAAAATAAGACTAGTCAGACGGCAATGGTTCGTTAAGTTCTGCCTCGAGAACATTTTTCAACTCCTCAAGCACTGCCGGGTCAGTTGGCTTAGCCCCATGCGAGTCTCGCAAATAAAAGGTATCTACTACTCGATCACCCAAAGTAGAAACTAAAGCGGCCGAAACGTCAAAATCAAGATCACGAAATACTCCCGCCACTCGAGCGAGTAATCCACTTTCGTCCGGAGCTTCTACCTCCACCACCGTGGCCGAGCGCGAAGCATCAACATCGAAAGCAACTCGGGCCGAGTTGTTGCGCTTACCCGTCAAGAGCGAACGCTTGCGGAGCGCCCGACTACGGCGTTCGGCCAAACGGGGCTTCACGTCTAACTGACCACTGATTACGGCTTCAAGGTCAGACTTAAGGGCTTGTCGACCGGTCTCATCGAGGCGGCCCATCGTATCGACTCCCCGATAAACCTCTAGTGCCATTGCGTTCGGAGCCTGATACGCCGCAGCAACCCGTACATCGAATCGGTGGACGGTAAGCACTTCGGCGACTTTAGCGAGTAGACCTCGCTGATCAGGAGCTACCACTGCACACTCAAGCAGACCATCATCACCCTGCGCCCATGAGCAGTCGACAACTCTTGTTGCGAGGAGTTCCTCGTAGCGAGCAAGTGCGGTCATGCGAGCAGCATCGAGGCCTCGTTCGGTTACTCCACTTTCAAAAAGAACATCAGTTTCAATAAACAATTGACGCACTAAAGCGGCTTTGCCCGAACTCCACGCCGCGGGGCCGGTGGCCTTTGAGTCGCCAATTGTCAATGTGTAAAGCAAGTCAAGCCGTTCCGTGTCGCCTACCGCTCGACCAAAGCGCACGATAGTTTCCTCGTCCGCCAAATCACGACGGGTAGCGGTATCAGCAAGCAGTAAATGGTTTTGTACGAGCCAAGACAAGACATCAATAGCGTGAGCGTCTAAGCCCATACGCTCGCCCACCGTACGAGCTATTTGAGCGCCCAAAGTTGAGTGATCGCCCACATTACCCTTAGCAATATCATGCAAAAGTGCGCCCAGCAGTAAAAGATCGGTTCGACATCGGCGAGCGATATCACCATTAAACCCTGAGGCCGTCAGAAGATCGGCGCACTCGGCTACACACTCCAGCAAGTGACGATCAACGGTAAAGCGATGATAGGCATTGCGTTGCGGGAGCGCCCGCACGGCTTCCCACTCGGGCAGCAAAGCCGTCATAACACCGACCTGATCAAGAGCCTCAATGACTGGAATCATCGATGGCCCAGATTGCAACAGTTCAACGAAAAGACCGCGCTCGATGAAATCCCATTGCATTGGAGAAGATTTCTCCGTCCGCAACCGCTCTAGCGAGCTTCGCTCTAGGGGAAGACCGGCTTTGGCCGCCACAACGGCAGCCCGCAGAGCCGTTGGAGTATCTGGGTCAGCAGAAATATCGATGACGATTGACTCGTGATGTTTACTAATCCCCAAAAACTGAGTCGCGGTAGGCCGACGAGAACGACGAGAGCGAGACCCTACTCTCCGCCAAGCATCATTAGTAATCCAAGTAACGGCACGGGCCGACTCGGCTAGTGATCGAATTAAATCATCGGCGGGATCCGAGTCACTTTTATTATTACTAGTTTCTGTTGAATCATCAGATTGATGAGGCATTAGTATTTCGGCCACTACGTCTTGTTCTTGCAAAGTCAGGACGTCTGATGAAGTACCGGTAACTCGATGAAGAGCTAGCCGAGCGTCAAGCAGACTCGCGCGGGCCCCAGCCAATATCTCGCGATCACCAACTTCGAGAGCACCACGATTGACTAATGCACTCAACCCGCCAGAATCATTACTAAAACAAGCGGCCGCCCAACTCAAGGCGTCGATGTCGCGCAATCCCCCGGCGCCATCTTTTAAGTTGGGCTCAAGCATTTCGGCTATCGACCCGGGGTGATCAGCACGATTTGCGGCGGCCACGGCTAGTTGGGTCAGTACCTTTTTACGTTTTCGGCGAGCTAGTTTCTTGGCTTGCTGGTGCGTGGCAGCAGCAACGGTTGAGTTGCCCGCTACGAAACGAATCTCCAATAGCGCAGTTAGCGCGTCGAGATCTTCTTGGGCGAGGGAAAGTGCTTCTGATTTAGTGCGCACGCCGTGACCTAAAACGAATCCTGCGTCCCATAGTGGATACCAAAGTGCTTCGGCGATGCGGCGGACTGATTCTGGTTCTGATCGGCGGTCATGGATAAGTAGTACGTCAACATCAGAACCCGGCGCCAACTCTCGGCGGGCATACGACCCCGCAGCCACAATCGCCATTGATTTCTCAATTTTTAAATTGGCCGCGAGCTCGACTAAGGCCTCGTCAAGTGCCGCAGAAAGAAGTGCGCCGAAAGCAACGCCAGAAATTGAGTGATCTTGAATTAGTTGGTGACGGCGTTGTCGTAGCCGAACAGAAACCTCTAGCCCTTTTGCCTTAATTTCTGGTTCTGGCTCTAAGGGCTGAGGGTTAGAGGGCGTCGCGACCTGATTCTCCGGTTCGAATGCGAATGACTTCATCAATCGAAACTACCCAAACTTTCCCATCACCGATCTTACCGGTTCGAGCGGTATCAACAATTTTAGCGGTAACTCGTTCGACATCGGAGTCATCAACCAGTATTTCAATACGAACCTTAGGAACAAAGTCAACGGTATATTCCGCCCCGCGGTAGACCTCGGTGTGACCCCGCTGGCGACCGAATCCTTGCACATCAGAAACAGTGATCCCTTCAACCCCAAGATCTTTGAGGGCATCTTTTACGTCATCGACTTTGAAGGGTTTGATTATTCCAACAATTAGTTTCATAGTGTGCTCCTTCCTTAGGTTAGTAATTCTCAGACTCGTTCTAGCGAATAAGCGTTCTCAGAATGTTGCGTCAAATCGAGGCCAATTTCTTCTTCTTCGGAAGTAACGCGAATTCCCTTACTTAGTGATTTCTTAAGCCCTAGACCGATAATCAGTGTTACTACCATGGAGAAAGCCATAATCACGACTACCGCGAGAATTTGTTCTTTGACCAAGCTCCAACCGCCACCAAATAGCACTCCGTCTTTACCGGCTTTATTGATCGCGGAGTCGGCAAAAAAGCCCAGCAGCACTGACCCGATGATTCCCCCTACTAAGTGAACCGCGATCACATCGAGCGAGTCATCAAACTTGAAGTGAAACTTCAACCAGATGGCCAGATAGCAAACTGCTCCGGCGATTGCGCCGATGATGATCGGCGATAGACCGCCAACAAAACCCGCGCACGGGGTGATTGCCACCAGTCCCGCCACCGCTCCTGAGGCCGCGCCCAGAGTGGTTGCGTGACCTGCTTTTAACCGTTCAACAATTAACCAGCCCAACATCCCCGCGGCGGCAGCAACGAATGTGTTCATAAATGCCTGGGCGGCAACTCCATCGGCGGCCAGGGCCGAGCCGGCGTTGAAACCAAACCAGCCGAACCATAAAATTCCGGTTCCTAACAAGGTGAGCGGAAGCGAGTGGGGTGGCATCGGATCACGGGGCCAGTTTTTACGCCGACCAAGAAGGAGGACTAATACCAAGGCCGCAGCACCAGCGTTCACGTGCACTACCGTCCCCCCGGCAAAATCAAGGGCACCGCGCTGAGCCAACCATCCGCCACCAAAGATCCATTTAGCAACCGGTGCGTAAACCAGAATTGACCAAAGAACAATGAATGGGACCCACGCAGCCCAACGCATGCGATCAGCTATGGCGCCGGTAATAAGCGCGGGCGTGATAATGGCGAAGGTCATCTGGAAGGCCACAAACGCTAGAACAGGAAGGCCGGCTTCAGAAACCTGAGTAGAAAGGCCTTTTAGGCCGACATAATCAAAATTTCCTATGAAGTCGCCCGGGCCAAAGGCCAGAGAATAACCAACTATTACCCACAAGACAGTTACTATCCCTAAAGCAAAGAAGTTCTGCATCAACATAGCGAGAAGATTTTTTGCCCGCACCATGCCGCCATAGAACAAAGCAAGACCTGGGACCATAAACATCACCAGCGCGGCCGACATCAAGACCCAAGCGGTATCTCCAGCGTTTATCTTCATGACATCCTCCTATAAGTAGTTGAGCATTTACTCAACTGTGCTTGTCAGATAGATGTCATCTTTATTGAAGATGATTTCCCTAGCGTCACTAGATTGTTTCCAGTTTGTGAACTAACCCAGTAGAGACAAGGGCGCTGAAGTGCTTAGCGTTTATTTTTCCAACGCCCGTAGAGAAAAGCCGTCAACTACAAAAGCGATGGCTAAGAAATACCATGACACAATTTTACGATAATCCAAGAATCGCTTTTGGCCTGGGTAAGCAACCCCCTAATGGGTGGGCACGGAGGGCCTCGATCCCCCGACATCCTCCTTGTAAGGGAGGCGCTCTTCCAACTGAGCTACGCGCCCGAACCTAAGAGGATACTGGTAAATCATTAGGCAATTTCTGCGTAAGTAAGCTCCCAGGTATCCGGCAAAGCCACTTCAGCCCGGGGCTCTTTGGGCGGACGACCCCGCCGGCGCCGGTTGGCCGATATTCGACCATTAACCACCAGCTCTCCACCCCATACCCCCCACGGCTCGACTCGTTCTACCGCGCCAGCCAAACAGTCAGAGCGCACCTCGCACCCTCGGCAAAACGCTTTGGCGCGCGCGATGTCACCGAGATCTTCGGAGAAGAAAAGCGCGGTCAATTGCCCAGTGCCGTCGGCACAGCGAGCCCGTCCTGGGGCTACCTCGACTTCTGCTTCTATCTCTATGACGCTCATGATGGTTTCCTTTCGGGTTTAGTGGTTCTATCTAGGGTTTAAAACCTTTGCGGTACAACAAAAAACCGCCGGAGGCGAGGCCCCGGCGGCTGGAAAAGATCTCTGGGTGGAAATGTTCTAGGGGGAGATCGGATTCAAGGTCCGGGGCTCAAGTTTGGGGGTGGTCTTAGTTCCCATAATGGGGAGCCAAATTTGAGCCGGCGCATAACCAAAAGCCGCGTGGGTCAAATGAGAGCTATTTGAATTCACCGAGACGCGCGCTATCCCCGACTGAAGCAGGCTCAAAGAGCTAATAGTTCTCATCAGTTGGGTATTCATGGTTATCCCTTATTTATCCGAACTAATAGATAAGCACTTTCCGTAGCGATCGGTCAAGTTAATTAAATTTCGTTACTCAATAAGCGTTAAATACGCCAAAAAACTTTTTACTGGTCAGATTCGGCGATTAGTGCAAGGATTACTTCGTGTACCGCAGGGGGTGCGGCCACGATGTCGCCCGAGTCGAACCAGGCTTTGTCGTCGCCGTACCAATCGGTAACCACCCCGCCCGCTTCTCTGACCAACAGCGCTCCGGCGGCGACATCCCATGGCCCTAAACCTTGTTCGAAGTAACCGTCAAAAACTCCTGAGGCAGTCCACGATAAATCGAGACTGGCCGCCCCGGCCCGCCGGAGGTCTTCGAATGTTCGCAAGGACCGCTCGAATATAGGAAGGTATTCGTCGAGGCGCTGAACTTTGGCCCGAAAAGGAAATCCGGTGGCGACCATGGCTTGCTCAACTGAACGTGCGCTCACCAAAACTGGAGCCCCGTTAAAGAAAGTTCCGCCACCAGAGCGAGCCGTGTAGAGATCTCCCAGCATGGGGGCATAGACCACGCCCACGATCGGCACCCCTTCAGCCATGAGGCCGACAGAAACTCCCACCGCGGGAAAATTATGGACGAAATTAGCGGTTCCGTCGAGAGGGTCGACAAACCAACCTACTTCGGCTTTTTCTCCGCCTTCTTCTTCGCCAAAAACCGGTAGTCCGGGGGCGGCCGCTTCAAGCGCCGCTCTAACCACTCGTTCACTGGCGGTATCAATTTCAGTTACCCAGTCACCGGGTCGCTTTTCTACCGCTCCAAGCGCAGTGCCAAAGCCATCGAGCACTACTTCGCCTCCGGCCTGGGCGGCATTGACCGCGGCGGCGAGTAAAGCGTCTAGGTCAAGGCTCATCGTTAATCTCCGACGCTAGAACGAGTTAGGTCAGTCAGCAAATCTGCAGTGGCCGCCGCCCGCAGAGTGCGGCGAGCCTCGATGTCGGTGGTAACAAGGCCACGATTTTCATAATCGACAACCACTGCTCCCGCTTCGGTGCACATAAGCAATCCTCCAAGGTAATCCCACGGAGCGTGGCCGCTAGTGAGCACATCGTAATAAGCATCGACTCGACCGGCCGCGACATCGCAAAGAGTAAGCGCGGCTGACCCGAGAGCTCGAAATTGTTTCCAGCCAAAATCGTGAGAGGGTAAGCCTGACACCGCGACCACAGAGTCGGCCACTCGTTTCGTTAAGGCTGGAGTAATAATCTCACGTTGGTCGGGTGTTTGGAGATACGCTCCTTGGCCGCGGATGGCACTAAAACGCTCACCGTTAGCGCAATTAACTACTAGTGCCACTAGCGGGCCTTCACGATCGAGAGCGCACAACGAAATTGACCAATAAGGAATATTGCGGGAGCAGTTAGTGGAGCCATCTACCGGGTCGACCACGATAGTGATGGGCGAATCCGTCGGTCCGCAATAACCTGACTCCTCGCTTACGATGGCGCAGCCCGTTGGGGCCAGAACCGCTAAAACGGCCTCGTCGGCCACTAAATCGAGAGCGTATTGGCCCGGACGATCGGTGCGAGCTCGACGAGCGGGCCCACGGATTTGCGCCACTGCCGCCATTTGGGCATCAGCGGCCGCCATAAATACTGCCAAGATCTCGTCGGGATCGCGTTGGTAAGAAGTCACGATGTTAGTAACGCTACTCGGAGAATATTTGTTCGCCCGAGTAGCCCGAACGATCTAAATCTTCAGGAGTGTCAATGTCAAAAAAACACTCAGGAGTAACCACTTCACCCCACTCGTCGATCGAGGCTCGGTTTACTGAAATTACGTTGAGCAAAGATTGTAAAGAACGCTCACCATTTTTCACTAATGCCGATACGGCATCAAGCGCGGATGCGTTGTAACGCGCGCAGAGAGTCTGGGCTCGGTCGTCAACTATAGGCACGACCGAATTGTCTCCTGGATAAGTGACTAACCAGTCGAGCAGAGCGGGTGCGAGTCGAGGAAGATCGACAGCTAAGACAATGGCACCGCCGATAAAACCTTGTTGGCGAAGAACATCAATACCCGCCGCTAAGGCCACTAGCGGTCCTGAACTTGGTGGTTGTTCGCTAATAAAAGGTAACGAGCTATAGCCCGGGCCCACCTCAATGACCGGCGCACACACATCGCCCAGCAGCCGAACAGTGCGATCCACGAGCCGTTCACCATCGATGGGTAAGACTGCTTTATCTTGACCTAATCGGGTGCTCGCACCTCCAGTTAGCACCAACCCCGCCAGCGAGTTATCACTCACACAGTTCGCCCTGAACTTATTAAGCGATAAGCCACCACCAGCCAACGCCCGCGGCGGCGAGCCAGTTCAATTTCGTTGGTCGCTTGCGCACCGACAGTTAGTGCTACTGAAGTATGAGCCACCGCATAATCATCTTCGATTGTTAGCGACACGATCTCTATGGTGGAGGGTGGTTGGGTTAACGGAGTTGAAGCGTAGGCCGCCGATTTAGCCACAATGTAATCATCAAGGCTCATGCGGTCTCGTAGTTCTTCACCCGAGAGAACCCATAGAGTTTTAAAATCAAGTCGGCTCCAAGCGGCTTCGTACGATACCGCAACGTCTCCGGCCGACGGACCGGGTTCACGAGCAACAATTATTACTAAAGATAAGACTAGGATAAAAATAACAACCCCGACTAAAACCGTAATCATTAGTTAAAGCGCTTGGTCGATCTCTTGAGCCAAAGAAAAATCAAGTTTTGTTAGCCCACCCGCGTCATGAGTAGTTAGGGCAATTCGGACTTTACGGTAGCGAATATCAATATCGGGATGATGGTTGGCCGCTTCGGACAAATCGGCTACCCGCTCCACAAAGGAAATAGCGGCGGGAAAGTCATCCAACTCATAAGTGCGGACGATCTCGTTTCCGATTCGTTCCCACTTGGGGACATTTTCTTGCTCAGCGATTATCTCGATTTCATTCAGCATTGCCACTACCCCATTGTTGACGAAGGAACTCCGCCAGCCAAACCCAGGGTTCCTGCCCGCACTACATCTAGTACTCGAGCGCAGGCCAACCCATCAGCAAAGGTTGGGGCCTCCGGAGGAGTTATTCCGGCCTCCACCGCATCTCGTACCACCAGGGCCCAGGCCCGCATGGGTGCTAAATGGGGATCCTCTGAAGTTTCGGAAGGGACAAACTCTTCTCGTTCACCATTGGGACCCCGCACCACGATGAGTCCGCGAGCAGAAAGTTCGATTACCCCCGCATCGCCAAAAATGTTTAGTCGGGGGGCGACGGTGGTCGTGGCCGCGAAACTCGAATCGATGGTGGCGCTCATTCCGGTGGCAAAAGTCAGATCAGCCCAGAAACTGTCTTCCGCATCGCCGGTAATTAAAGCACCAGTTTCATCGGGGCGTTGTTTGATGATTGTACGACCCGCGCCTTTTACGTCAACAATTTCGCCAAAGAACCACCGCAAAGCATCGATGGCGTGTGATCCCCATGCTCCGATCCACCCGCCGCCCGATGCCCGCTCAAATAACCAACCGTGCTTACGTAAAGGAACTCGAGATCCACTGCTCCAGTGCGTCCAAGTCGCATGTTCGGGTATTCCTATCGCACCCTTTGCGATCAAATTGCGTAACTGCATGCGCACTGGGTCGAAGCGAAACTCAAAATTTATTAGGTGTAGGCATTCAGCTGCCTCCGCGGCGGCCATAAGTGTTTCTGCCTCCATGGCGTTACGGCCGAAAGGCTTATCGCATAAAACTGCATGACCCGCGGCCAGCGCTCGCCGTACGTGCATTACGTGCAAAAGTGGTGGGGAGTGAACTGAAATTAGATCAATATCGTCACGATCACACAACATGGCCGCGCCCGCGGTGTTGCGAGCCGATACCACTTCTACTACTTCACACCCAGGAGTGGCGGCAAACACCGGCGCAACAACTTGAGCGCCAAAACCACTCCCAATGATGCCGATACGAATGCCCATGGCTTACTTATCGATCTATTCCGCTAGCGTCGCGCGGGGGTTGGGATCAAAACCATCAACCCCGAGATTAAACCGAACAATGAATATATGGGCCAAGGGGCCAATCGCAAAAGCAAAAATAATCGTGCCGATACCAACATCACCGCCGAGCCACCATCCAATAGCAAGAGCGAGCATTTCTAATGAGGTGCGCACTAACCACAACGGAAGACCTTTGGCAGTTATCCCAGTCATTAGACCGTCGCGTGGCCCAGGGCCTAATCCAGCACTGATGTAAAGGCCCATCCCGAACGCCGCGAGCAATAACCCAAAGAGCAGCATCGCCCATTGAGCACCCGTATCGCTAGGCGCAGCGACAACACTCAAGGTGGCGTTAATCATTAAGCCAATCGTGGCGGTATTTATGAATGTGCCAATACCGTAACGCTGCCCTAACGGTATCCACATAATAAGAAATACAGCCCCTAGAACTATAACTACTAGCCCAAATGACCAACCCGTAACTCGAGATACTCCTTGGTTCAAAACATCGAACGGACTTATTCCCAGCCGAGCTTTCACGGTAAGACCAATGCCCACCGAGACTAAAACTAAACCCGTCGCTAGACGAGTAAACCGACGGGAAAAATCTTTTGCCGTGATTGGAATTAGAAATCTAGATTTTAATGAACCCACTAAGCGTCACTTACTGCAACTGCTACTTCGATTTCTACTGGCCCCGCGCGAGGCAAAGCAGTAACCCCTACCGCTGAGCGACTATGCCGACCGGCCTCACCGAATAACTCAACTAGAGCGTGACTCGCTCCATCGATCACTGCAGGTTGCTGGTTGAAATCAGGAGTACACGCCACAAAACCGATCAAACTCAATACACGTTCGATGCGATTTAGAGAACCAAGCGAATCCTGCAATAAAGAAACGGCGTTGAGCACGCAAAGACGAGCGCACGTTATTGCATCGGCGAGTGAGACTTCGTCGCCTACTCGACCAGTAAAGGCCAAGACGCCAGCAGAAGTACGCGGTAAACAGCCTGATGTACGAGCTACTCCTCGGTGCACAACTACCGCGTCAAGCGGGTCGTGAGGAGGGAACGGGCCGGGCAACTCCCAAGCCAATTCGATTAACCGGGCCGAAAAATCACTCACTGCTCAACAACTCCCTTTCACGCGCAACAAATGCTCCGGGGGTGGGACTCGAACCCACAACCGTTGGCTTAACAGGCCACTGCTCCGCCGATTGAGCTACCCCGGAAGGAACCATGACGCTACCAAATAAACCTCACCCGGCTCGGAGCCAACAAGGCCCGAGCCGAAACCTTGCCCACCGAGCGTTACCTCAAGGTATGTTTGTGGCAACATTACGTTATGCCAAAATTCACACTGGGGTGCATCGTCGGATTTAGCGTCGGATACTACCTAGGCGCCCGAGCGGGTTACGAGCGCTACGAATATTTGCGCTCAGTAATCGCACGTATTCAATTGAGTCAATTGCCTGCGGTAATGCGACCGGGTAGACAAAAGATTAATCCGGCTGCTTCAGTAGTCATCCCCCCTTCGGCCAATTAATTCTCTTGCGGTACTAACGCCAAGGATAAGGAGCGGCAATTGTCCAGCACATCACCACCGGTTGACTTAGTAACTACATCAATTGCGCCTAAGCGTTCGAGGGTAATCCTTACTACTTTGATACTGGTAGCACTAATTGCCAACTTGAATTTGGCGGTAACTTTTGTTGCTTTGCCCGAAATTGGGCTGTCCTTTGGCGCCTCACAAACTGGACTCAACTTGATGTCGGTCGCCTACTCGCTCGGGTTAGCCGCTACAGTTTTATACTTTGGCGCCATCGGCGACCGTTATGGTCGCAAATCGATGCTGGTTATTGGAACAATTCTTTCGATACCAGCTTGTCTGTTAGCCGCGTGGGCTCCCTCAATGGAAGTTTTAATTTTTGCTCGACTTTTTGGTGGGTTAGCAGCGGGTATGGCCTACCCCACCACGCTCGCTTTGATTACTGCTTTATGGGCAGGCCCCGCTCGGACGCGAACGATCGCATTGTGGTCGGCGATTGGGGGTGCGGGCTCGGCCTTAGGGCCGTTGTCAGCTGGAGCGCTGCTTCAACACTATTGGTGGGGGTCCATATTTCTCATCACTATCCCGCTGGCGCTGGTTGCCATTCCTCTGACCATAAAGTCCGTGCCGAATCATGTAAATGAATCGACCAAAAAAGTGGACAACATCGGGGGTATTTTCTCGCTGGTCTTTATCGGCTCGCTAGTGATTGCCATCAGTTTTGCCGCCGAACCAGACAAGGAGATGTTTGCCCTTGAGATGGGGATAATCGCGGTCAGCGCCGGAGGAGCATTTATCTTGCGCCAGAAAAGAGCCGCCAATCCGCTGTTTCCACTCAACATTGCCGGTCGGCAAATTTTTTGGGTGGCGGCGGCGGCGGGAATAATTGTCTTTGGTTCACTTATGGCGGCAATGTTTATCGGTCAACAATTCTTGCAAAACGTTCTCGGCTACGACCCCATAAAGTCTGGGGCTGCGATTTTACCCGCGGCAGTACTGATGGTTTTAGTGGCCCCGCGGTCAGCCAAAATCGTCGACGCTTACGGAGCGCGCTTTACTTTACTTTTGGGTTATGTATTTTGTTTTCTCGCTTTTGTCGTGATGATTCTCTTTTGGAAAGAAGGGATTGACTACTGGGTCGTCGGTATCGCTTACGCGTTCATTGGGGTCGGTATCGGTTTGGCGGGGACCCCAGCGTCACATTCGCTCACTGGATCAGTACCGCCAGCACAGGCGGGAATGGCTTCAGGCACCGCTGACCTCCAACGCGATCTGGGTGGAGCCATTATGCAGTCAATCACGGGAGCGTTTCTAACCGCAGGGTACGCAGCCGCATTTGCCGCCGCCATTGCTGCGTCGGCCGCTTCGGGTCAAATCAGCACCGAAACGCAGAGCCAGTTGACAAAATCATTCTCTAGTGCCGCCATTACCGCGGAGCAGTATCCGCAATATGCTCCCCAGATAATTTCGGCCGCCAAAACGTCATTTATTCAGGGGGCAAATTGGGCTTATTCCGCCGGAATGGTGGCTATTGTCCTGGGCTTCGGCCTAGTGTTTTTCTTCTTCCCCAAGGTTTCTAAAGAAAATGCTCTACTACAGGAATATCACGATCAAGATAGTGGAAATCTGGAACCCGAGGGTGTAAAATAAGCCATCGAGATGCGGCAGTCTGGGGGACTAAATGAGCAAAAGGTCGATAAAAGTAGGAATCGGTGTTTTGGTTCTAGCTCTCCTCGGAGCAGCGTGCAGCAGTGGCGACAGTTCGAAGAGCGGTACTTCATCTAAATCTTCTAAAAACAGTGCCGACGGCAACGGGGTGTTGGCCGTCCAACGCGAATTGACTAGTTTGGGTTGCGATCCTGGACCTCTTGACGGCACTCTCGGCGCTGATACCAAAACTGCGATTAAAAACTTCCAAGCCGCTAACGGCTTAAGCGCCGACGGAGTCATTGGCCCCAACACGCGTGCTGCCCTAGCCTTTTCGGCGCAAACTGGATCGGTGCGTTGCCCCGTAACTCCGACCTCTAGCCCGCCGACAACTAAGGGGGGAGGCAGTAGCACTACCCCTCCGTGCACAGACGCGGCTTTGCGCCCTGCGGTGATTGCCTCGCTTTCTAGCGGTGAGCAACTTTTTAAACTAAACGCGTTCAACTGCGCGATCAATTGGGCAGTGACCACACCCACGGTCGGTATTCCCGCTAACCCAATTGATATAACCGTATTACTGCGCTGGAATGGAAGCGCATGGCAAGCAGTCGATCGTGGGGTGTACTGCAATAACGGCAGCGTGCCCGCGTCTATCTATCAAATAGGGTGCGATAGCAACTAGCGCCCAAAAAGGGAAAAACTTTATCGAGTTTTAACGAACCCAGCCCACTCGCTGCGTCATACTTTTTCTTGGCCGCACAACACCCTGTGCCGTAAAGGTCGTTATTACCCTTAGTTATGTCTTGGAAAAGTTTGCTTTTACTTTTCTGTTGCGCCAAGGCGTAAAGAGTGGGATCTGACCGTAAGCACTAGGTGAGGCAATAAAGGAAATGTCGGGGACAATGCGCCCACCAGAAATACTTAAGTTTTTCTGATAGTCAGGACGAGGTAGCCGGCTACCAGTAGAGCCCCCGCCCGCTTGTTGGCTGGTGGGCGAATTATTCCATACCTCTTCACCGGTGATGGTGCCTAGAGACGAGCCTATTTTGGTGACTTTACGGAGACTCGATGGGGACTTTCTAAACCCGCTAAACCAAGTCACCGATCTAATATCCCAAATGTCTCACCCCCAGAGAAATAAAAATGGGCGCGATAATAAACGAGCGACGTGCGCGCAGGAATAGCGTGGGGTGTTGCGGTGATGGTGCTACCGGGTAGTAGAGGTAGTGGGGGCCTGAGTGGTAGTCGTCGGAGGTCGGGTGGTAGCGGGAGTGGTTGGCGTCGGAGGTCGGGTGGTAGCGGGAGTGGGGGCCTGAGTGGTAGTCGTCGGAGGTCGGGTGGCGGTGGTCGGAGCGCCGGCGCAGGGTTGGCCTTTTGTAAGAGCGGGATTATGTACGCCCGCAAGATATTGATTGAAGATTCCGGCGGGCTTGACTGTGCCGCAGCCGATCGCGCCGGACAGGTCAACACCGCGAACCTGCGCGCCGGTCAGGTTCGCTCCGGACAGGTTGGCGCCGGACAGGTTTGCTTCGGCGAGGTTTGCGCCGCTCAGGTTTGCGCCAGACAGGTTGGCGCCGGACAGGTTGGCGCCGGCCAGGCTTGCGTTGTGCAGGTTCGCGTTGTGCAGGTTCGCGTTGTGCAGGTTCGCTTT
>SHUY01000049.1 GCA_009694435.1 Acidimicrobiia bacterium
AACCTTGCAGCTCAGTCATACGCTTAGTACCCGCGATGCTCAGCACCGGCATAATGCCGGGAATCACCGGAGTCGTAACTCCTCGAGCACGAAAATCTTCAACTAAATCAAAATAATGTCTAGTTTCAAAAAAGAATTGAGTAATGGCAAAGTCGGCTTCACCTAACTTTTCTGCCCCTCGGTCGCGATCTTGGGCGAGTGAGGGCGAGCGCGGATGGGGTTCAGGATGAGCGGCCACGCCTACCGAAAAATCGCCCGTAGCGCGAATGAGTCGTACCAAATCTAAAGCGTGCTCGAGTTCGCCGGCCAAAAGATCCGAATCATTAGGAAGATCGCCCCCCAACGCCAAGATATTCTCTACTCCTGCGTCTCGGTAACGACTGACGATATCTACGAGTTCAGCGCGCGAGTGGGCGGCGCAGGTCAAGTGAGCCATAGCCGTCATAGATGTTTTCTGATTTATCTCCACCACTAGGTCGTGGGTGCGCTCACGAGTAGCGCCCCCCGCTCCGTAAGTAACCGAAACGAACGACGGATGGAGTGACTCAAGTTCGCCAATAGTTCGGCTTAATACTTCCTCAGCCTCATCAGTCTGAGGGGGGAAAAACTCAAACGAAACTGACGTTCCTTGGCTAAGAAGATCAGATATTTTTGCCACTAGTTAACCCCACGAGTATCGAAGTAATAGTTCAGGATCGTTAAGCGTACGCGTCGTTACTGCTTAGCGCGGTAACCCTTAAACCTCCGTAGACGCAACGAATTGGTTACGACGAACACCGACGAGAAGCCCATGGCCGCGGCGGCAATGACGGGGTTAAGGAGACCGAAGGCCGCCAACGGAATTGCCGCCACGTTGTAGGCAAAAGCCCAAAATAGATTTCCGCGAATAGTCGAAAAAGTCCGTCGGGCCAGAGCAATGGCGTCGGCGGCGGCGCGTAGATCGCCCGAGACCAAGGTGAGGTCACTCGCCTCAATCGCCACATCGGTACCCGTACCGATGGCAATGCCAAGATCGCCTTGGGCCAGAGCGGGGGCATCATTAACTCCGTCACCGATTACCGCCACTTGCAAACCTTCGGATTGCCACTGAGCCACGCGAGCCAGTTTCTCTTTGGGTAGCGCCTGCGCGATCACATTATCTATTCCCACTTTTTCGGCCACCATCTCAGCCACGGCCTGATTATCTCCGGTAATCATGATCAAATTGAGATCAAGACTCTTAAGCGCAACAACTGCTTCGGCTGATGTCGGTTTAATGGCGTCGGTAACAAAAAACAGACCCTTAACAACTCCATCCCAACCCACGCCGACCACGCTGGCTGGTTGTAACTCTGGTCGGGCTAAGGCACGAGAAATATCATCGGGGACATCTCCGGCGAAATCCACTCGTCCTACTCGAACCACTACGCCGTCTACTTCTCCGGTGGCTCCTCGCCCCGGCTCGCTAGAAAAGTTATTAACGGGGCGGGGAACAATTTTTTGTTCGTAAGCGTAAGCAACTAAAGCCTGGGCCAACGGGTGCTCGGAGGCGGTCTCTATCGTGGCGGCCCGAGTAAGTAATTGATCAGTACTAACGCCGTCAGCCGTTACCACGCAAGAAACTTGCATACGGCCTTCGGTGATAGTTCCAGTTTTATCAAGTACGACCGTGTCTATCTTGTAAGCGGTCTCTAAAACTTCTCCCCCCTTAATCAAAACTCCCAAACTCGCGCCCCGACCCGTTCCCACCATGATCGCAGTGGGGGTAGCCAACCCCAGGGCACAGGGGCAAGCGACAATCAAAACTGCGACCGCGGCGGTAATGGCTCGGCTCACTCCGAACTCTCCCGCCGCGGCGTCGACGATCAACCACGCGATCAGAGTAAAGAGCGCGACGATCAAAACGATGGGTACGAACACGCTAGAAATCCGGTCCGCCAAGCGCTGAATCGGCGCTTTAGTGCCTTGGGCAGTTTCCACTAAGCGGATTATCTGCGCCAAAACGGTTTGCGAACCTACTGCCCCAGCTTCAACTACCAGCCGACCGGAAACATTTATCGTCGCCCCCACTACTTCGGCCCCCACACCCACCTCGACCGGCAAGGGCTCACCGGTGATCATCGAAGTGTCTACCGATGATTGCCCATCAACTACCAAACCGTCCGTGGCGACGCGTTCGCCGGGCCGCACCACAAAGCGGTCACCCGGTTTGAGTTCTGAAACTGGAATGTCTTCGCCATCTTCAGTACGAGCCATTTTTACCGTTAGGTCTAGCAACGCTCGCAAAGCATCGCCTGAGCGCGAGCGCGCTCGGGCTTCAAAATACCTGCCTAATAAAACTAAAGAAATTATTAGCGCGGAAGTTTCAAAATAAACATAAGTCGAACCATGATCAGAGAACATTGCCCCTAAACTCATATTTCCGCCGTGGCTGTCGGCGCCAAGAAAAACTAGAGCGACTAGAGACCAAAAATACGCCGCCAGAGTTCCCAAACTGATCAAAGTATCCATTGCAACTGCGTGGTGGCGAAGATTACGAATGGCCGTTACGTGAAAAGACCACCCAGACCAAAAAACTACGGGAGTAGACAAAACCAACGCCACCCACGGCCAACCCGCGAACCCAAAGGCGGGAATCATAGATATCGCTACTACCGGAACCGTCAAGACAATTGCGGCCACCAGCCGCGGCAAAATCGCTCGTGCTTCAGATTCAGGCGGTGCTGCGTCATCAACCACTAGATAGCCCAAACCCGTGACCACTTCAATCAACTCCGGCGAGCCAACGAGGGCGGGATCGTAAGTAATCGTCGCTCGGTGACTGGCGTAGTTGACTGCCGCTGATTCCACGCCTTCGTGGCCGGCCAGTGCTCTTTCAATACGAGCCGCGCACGACGCACAGGTCATCCCCCCCACTTCAAACTCCTCTAAAATGGCGGTGTTGCTTGCGACTTCGGGCATCTCGTACCAGCGTAACTATCCGCACCCGTCGATCAAAGCGCAAGCAGTCAAACCCGAGAGATGCGTGGCAGACTCTAGCGATGGCGCCAGAGAAGTTTCAGTGGAAGCACCTCTACGACGAGGTGGTGACTACCGGCCTTTGTACCGGGTGCGCCGCGTGCGTAGTGGTATGCCCTCACGATGTATTGGGCTATCGCGACGACTCGGGAATTTATAAGCCTTTTCAAACGGAAGAAGACTTCTCCCCCGGTGATTGCTCACACGGTCAAAAAGGTTGTACGACGTGCACTCGAGCCTGCCCTCGTTTTAGAACTTGGGAAAGTGACGCCGATGAGTTTCTTTTTGGTCGCGCCCGGAACGCCGAAGAAGTGTCGGGGATTTCTAAAGATGTTCTTCTCGCTCGCGCTACCGACCCCCTCCTACTAGAGAACGGGCAGGACGGCGGACTGGTGTCGGCAATACTTCTCTACGCGCTAGAAAATGATGTTATTGACGCGGCACTGGTCTCTTATCTCGAAGGGGACGGTTCGACTTGGAAAGCCGTACCCGGAGTCGCCCGTAACCGAGACGACATTATCGCTTCCGCGGGTAGCCGTTACACCTACAGCGCTAACCCGATGGCTTACGCCGAAGCAGTTGAGAGCGGAGCGGAGCGCATTGCCTTAGTAGGAATGAGTTGCCAGTCGTCGGCGCCAGTCATTATGAAGCAACGCAAAGTCGGGAAAGTAGCTCGGCGTATAAGTCTCAACATTGGGCTCCTGTGTTCAAAAACTTTTGATGACGCAATTTTCGATGAGTTGCTTGACGCTAAATACGGTCTTAAGCGAGCCGACATTAAGAAAATGAACATCAAGGGACGCTTGCAAGTGTGGACGAAAGATGGCGAGTACCACGAGATACCCCTGAAGGAATGCCACGCCTGGACTCGCGAGGGTTGCAAGATGTGCCCAGATTTTTCCGCTGAACACGCCGACATTTCAACCGGCGGGATCGGAGCTTTTGACGACTGGACTCTAACTATCGTTCGTACTGACGTAGGTCGAGAGTTGATGGCTAACTTAGAACGTGACGGTTGGATAGAAACTCGACCCGGTGACGATGACCCCGGAGCCATTGAGTTAATGCATAAACTTTCGGCTAAATCGCGCAAGCGTTGGCCCGAATTTGCCGTAGCAGCACCACGGGCAATTCCGACCTGATCTTTTGCTCTACAACTCAGACGAGCAAAAAATCGTCGCCTTAGTGCGCGACTTGCTTGACGCCAGTCAACTGCAAGTAGTTTTCCCCAAAATTGAAATCATCAATAACGCGCCCGGTTCAGTCTTGGCTGATTTCGTAATTGTTAATCTTGAAGAATTCTCTGATCTGATCGGTGAAGTTCGTCGCCTAGTACCCCACGCGTTCATCGTGGGATACGGGCCTCACGGCGAAACCGAAGAGGCGAAAAAAGCCGCCCAGGCCGGTGCCGACCGAGTCCTCCCGCGGTCACGCTTCTTCCGCGACCCGTTATCAGCACTAGCCCGAACAACCTGACCACCAGAAGGTGAGCGTTCAAGGCACAATGGGAGTCCGCCAAAAAAACGACTACTCAATGACTCAATCCGTATGAATACCTCCTCATTAGCAACACCGGCGGTCACGCCGGCCAAGTTGCCTCGTTCGCGCCGACGCGAGTTTCTTTATCTCGTCTTAGCCCTTATTGCTTTAACCGTTGCGCTGCGCTTACCAGCATTTTTCGTCGAAGTATTCAACTCCGACGAAACTTTTCTCGCCACTCAAGCCGAAGTGATCCAAGCGGGGGGCGACCTCTACCGTGAAGCGACCGACCGAAAACCCCCTTTAGTCCCCTACCTCTACGCGGCGACTTTTAATGTCTTTGATACCAACGATCTATGGACGGTACGAGTGGTCGCCATGGGAGCAGCGGCTCTGACCGCCATACTTTTAGCCCTTGAGGCGCGACGACGCTACGGCGAGCGAGCGGCTTGGGTTGCGGGTTTTCTCTGCGCCTTTTCTCTGATTGCCTGCGCTCCGCAAGACGGTCAAGCCGCCAACTTCGAGATATTTATGTTGCCGACAATGACCGCGGGAGTTTTATTAGCGCGCCGCGGCCGAACCGCTTCGGCTGGAGTAGCCATTGCCCTAGCTACCCTGGCCAAACAGACCGGCGCCGCCACTCTTTTGCCCGTCTTGTACTTAGTTGCTCGCGCCCGCGGTCGCCGCGGAATCGCCGAAACACTAGGCGGTTTTGGAATTCCGTTAGTGCTAATGGCCCTCGCGCTTGGGCCCGGGCAAGTCCTTTACTGGACAGTGATCGGCAATGGGTCTTACGTAGGAGTAAAAACAATCTCTTCCTACGTTGCTTTATCGTTTCTTTTAATGACTCTGGCCTGGATCGGCGCCAACCTGCCTATGGTCATACATCTACCTAAATCATGGACTTTACGAAAATCAATTAATGCTGACGGAAAAAATAATATTGACTTATGGATCTGGGTTTTATCGGCCGTACTATCAATTTTAATTGGTCTACGGTTTTTTGGTCACTACTACCTGCAACTAGTCCCGCCCGTGGTTCTTCTCGCCACCGGAGCCTTGATGAGTGCTTCCAAGCGGGTCGTAACCGTGACCGTAGTTGCGAGTGGAATACTGGCCTTAATCATTTCGTCGGCGGGCTATTTCTTATTGCCTTTTGGTTCGGAACCCAAATATCAAGCGGTAAGTCGCTATTTGGCCGCCCACTCAGGACCGAACGATCGGATGGTCGTATGGGGCAGTGTTCCCGAAATCTATTGGGCCTCAGGGGTAAAGCCGGCTACGCGTTTTTTAACGACCAATACGTTTCTCGCCGGAAACCATCCGGGCCGGCCAGGGTCAGATGCTGCTCCCGAAGACAGCGACCCGGAAGTATGGAACTTATTTTTTAACGACATAACAAAACAACCGCCTCGCTTTATCGTAGACACGGCCACCGCCAGCATTCGCAGCGCGGAGTGGACGCCGCTGAGTAGATTTTCTCGACTTTCAGAACTAATAAAAAATAAATATCGAGTGACTAACGTCATCGATGATTTCACGGTTTATCAGCGCCGGAAATCGTAAGCTAACTCGCTTTCACACCAACGGCCAGGGAACTGAGTGGTACCCCTCATCGGGCTGAGGAAACTTTCCTGCTCGTAGCAACATCTGCGTTCGCTGATTCAAAGCAGCAATTTCGACGGGTGACAACAAAGGCGCGAGCGTTTTGGCCAGCAAGCCGTCATCGAGCTCACTGACCAAGCGTTCTAAATCAATAATCAATTCTTTAGGTAAATCTTCGCCGGCAAAATCCCACACTACGGTGCGTAATTTCCACTCGACGCTAAATGTAAGTCCGTGATCGATCCCAACCACTAAACCATTATCTAGATCGTGTAAACAATGTCCACCTTTGCGGTCGGTATTGTTAACCACAATATCGTAAGCAGCAAATTGCCTAAACCGATCTTGATTATCGGCCAACAAAGTGAAGTAGTGCTCCTCGGGGTCATGCTCGACAAAACGCTGTAACGCACCGATCCCCAAGGGTCCTTCAGTGCGCAAAATAGTTACCGGAACGATTCCCCACCCCAAAGTATTCGACACTTCAAATGCCGCAACTTCACGCTGGCATAGCGTTCCGTCCGGAAAATCCCACAGGGGCCGCTCACCTCGGCGCGGTTTATACACTGCCGGCACCGCTACTCCATCGGCACACGCCTCGACCAAAAATGTTCCGTTAGACGAGTAACGCATTTGCCCCAGCAACTCAATCTCGCCGGCGTACAAAACATTTGCGATCTGAGCTGAGGTTAATTCCAGCGAGGACACCGATGTCCGCCTGGATCCATTGGCATGCTGCACAGCGAACACTCGGGCCGTCCACCTTCAACTTCAGTTACCCCTCGAGCGGCCAGCGCGCGCACTTGGGCTCGGGTGGCATAAATGCGCGCCACGTAGCCGTCTTCTTCGTGTTCAGAACTAAGTTCGGTTTCGGTGGTGAGCCGTTCGGAGTCGCCGTCTTCGGCCACATGTTCGCGTAACTCAATAAGCACCAACCCTAAATCGGTGTCAAAACCCAAACCGATGAGTCGGGCTCTAAATAACGGGACCGTGGGTTCACGCAAGCGAGCTTCTTCTATCGGTAAAGCCAGCGTGTCCTCAGGATGTTCTTCGGCGATGCGATCAAGAAACGAGATGACTTCGGTAGCCAACAGGGCGACCTGTTGTTTTTCTACTAAAACTGTGAGTTGCATCGCCGAATTACGAGCCTGAACGAAAAACTCTCGGCTTCCTGGTTCACCAATTGCCCCCGTTCCAAGATTCTCAACGTCATGAAGTTCGATTATCGAGTCCATCAAGCCTCCGATGTCCCGCCCGAAGTTTGGCTATTCGAATCGGAGTCAGAAACCATTAGTTCGTCGAGGTCTCCCGTGTCGTTGCATTTGATCATGGCTACTCCGTGTTCGCTAAAGGTAAACGCCGTAATCGATGCTGGAGCAACCGCAATGCGCTGGAACAAATCAAGATGCACCCCGGTGTAGTGCGCAATGGCGGCTTTAATCGGATCCGCGTGTGACACCACCACGATTAAATCTCCGGGGTGATCGGCCACCAAAGAATCTAAAGTCTCGACCATTCGGGCTTGCATAGCCATTATCGCTTCGCCGCCCGGGAAAACCACTCGAGATGGCGTGCGCTGAACAACTTTCCATAAATCAGTTTTTGCTAATTCCGAAATTTTTTGCCCCGTCCACTCTCCGTAATCTGCTTCTAAAACGCCAGGAAGCGGCTGCACCGTGAGACCGTGATGAGTTGCGACCGCGGCGGCGGTTTGAGTAGTGCGCTCAATTGGGCTGGCGTAAACTGCGGCTACGGGTAAGTTGGCTAAACGCTTACCCAAAACTTCGGCTTGACCGCGTCCCTTTTCTGATAAATCAATTCCTGATGCTCGCCCCGATAACAGCGGTCCCGTTTGGGCCGTGACTGCGTGTCGGGCCAGAACTAATCGAGTGGCCTTAAAATTTGTCATACCCGAATCGTAACGGGAGTACCGCCACAAGCCCCAAGCCCGGCTACTGGCTTTTATCACCTAGGATTACTAACCCATGAGCCAACAACCGATCCATCTAACTCCCGCAGGGATACCGGAAACTATTCTCAACCCCGAACCCGTTGAAGCGCAGGCGGCTTTAGCCCTGGCCCTGGCGCAATCTGAACCCGAACGGCGAGCGGCGGTGGCGGCGGTAGTGGCCCAGTGGCCCACTTTCCTTGACGCGTGGGCCATGCTCGGGATATTGGCGCGCGACGACATCGAGGCTTACGCCTATTTTCGCGTGGGTTATCACCGTGGTCTTGATCGTTTAAGACAAAACGAATGGCGAGGGTCGGGCTATGTGCGTTGGCGGCACGAAACCAATCGAGGTTTCTTGCGGGCACTAGCGGGTTTGGGTAAATCGGCCGAAATTATCGGTGAAGCCAATGAAGAGCAACGCTGTAAAGACTTCATTGTTCAGCTTGACCCGGACTGGAATGCAGATAGCACCTTGGCTGCGCTACAGATGCCCACTACGCCCTAAACTGTACGGATTATGAAGCGCGCATTAATTACCGGCATCACCGGACAAGACGGTCGGCATATGTCCCAGTTGCTCACCGATAAGGGCTACCAAGTGTTCGGGTTGATACGAGGCCAAAATAACCCAAAATCACAAATCGTCACTCAAGAAAACCCAGCGCTGGAATTAGTTGATGGCGACCTGCGCGATCTTTCTTCTTTGGTTGCTGCGGTCGAACAGGTCCAGCCCGATGAGGTTTACAACCTTGGGGCTATGAGTTTTGTTGCCCTTTCGTTTCGCCAACCCGAACTAACTGCCGATATCACTGGGCTAGGAGTTCTGCGCATGCTCGAAGCGATTCGTATCGTTGGGGGTGCAGAAAATAACCCCATCCGTTTTTATCAGGCATCGTCTTCAGAAATGTTTGGCCAAGTTCGAGAAACCCCTCAGAACGAATCGACTCCCTTCCATCCTCGATCTCCTTACGGAGTAGCAAAAGTTTTCGGCCACCATATGACCGTCAATTACCGAGAGTCTTACGGTTTGCACGCATCGACCGGAATATGTTTTAACCACGAAGGACCAAGACGAGGATTGGAATTCGTCACCCGAAAAATTACTAACGGAGTAGCCCGCATAAAACTTGGCCTCCAAGACACCATCACTTTGGGCAATCTTGATGCCCGGCGGGATTGGGGCTACGCCGGAGATTTCGTTGACGCGATGTGGAGAATGGTTCAGAAAGACAAAGCTAGCGACTACGTAATAGCTACTGGAGAAACCCACACCGTGCAGGAATTTATTGAGCGAGCCTTTGCTGCGGCGGAAATAGAAGACTGGGAGCGTTACATCGTGAAAGATCCGCGTTTTGAACGCCCCGCCGAAGTCGATCTTCTTCTCGGTGATGCCAGCAAGGCTCGGAGCGAACTTGATTGGGACGCCAAGGTTTCTTTTGAAGAACTTGTGACCATGATGTACGAGAACGATTTAGCCGAAGAGAGCCGGCGGCGCTAGCTAGATGCGCGCTAACGCTTTAAGCGCTTGTTCGGTTTCGTTCATAAGTCGAACTACTAACTCACCCGCAGGAATCAGTTCGTCGATACCGCCTACGCCTTGACCACAGGGATAGCACTCTCTTTCGGGGTCAACCCCGGGCGCATTATCGCCTTCGGATAAATGCATAAATCCTTCCGCGGTAGAAACTCCTAATTGGTCGGGGAACGGCAATAACTCTTCTGGGTGCTCTTCGTAGTACTGCGTAGTTTTGTTACGAATCGTGCGCATGGGCTTGCCCGAAAACCCCTTGCTAACGATGGTTCCGTCTTCGTGGGTCGCCAACAAGGCATCTTTATAACCCTCGACCGACCGCGCTTCGGGAGTAGCAATAAAACGAGTACCGAGCCACACCCCATCAGCGCCCAATGCTAAGGCCGCAGCAATACCTCGCCCGTCGAAAATCCCCCCGGCCGCGACCACGGGCACTCGGTCTCCGACGGCATCAACGATCTGAGGCACTAAAGGCATAGTAGCTACTGCTCCAGTGTGTCCGCCGGCTTCTGTTCCCTGCGCGACCACCATGTCACAGCCTGCCTCTACTGCGGCCAGAGCGTGGCGCACCCGCCCACACATGTTGACCACCACGATGTTGTTGTCGTGGCACAAATCAATAACTGCGCTTGGTACCCCCAAGGCGGCCACAAAAACTGGCACTCGTTCTTCAATCATAAATTCGACATTGCGTACCAGTTGGTCAGGTAAAGCAGTGAGAAGGTCAACTCCGATTGGCTTATCGGTGAGCGCTTTGGTGGCTCTGATTTCTTGCACCATTTCTTTAGCGCTCATTGCCCCCGCCCCCAGACAGCCAAACCCTCCGGCCTGTGAGACTGCGGCGGCTAAACGGTGGTAAGACACCCCACCCATTCCGGCCAGCATGATTGGGTGTTCAATTTGAAGAAGATCGGTAAGACGGGTCTGCATGCGGTCAGACTAATGTGAAGCTATGAGCAGCGCTAAACCACTCGTAGGAGTGATTATGGGTTCAGACTCTGACCTCAAAGTGATGCAAGGGTCGATTGACGTTCTCACCGAATTCGGTGTCGCCCACGAAGTGCGCATTGTTTCTGCTCATCGAACTCCAGACGTAATGACACAATACGCCCAAGAAGCCGAAGAGCGAGGGCTGAAAGTCGTAATCGCCGGAGCAGGCGGCGCCGCCCACTTGCCGGGCATGACGGCCTCGATGACCACCCTCCCGGTAATCGGTGTCCCCGTTGCCCTGCCCGAACTTGACGGGCTTGACTCACTGCTTTCAATCGCTCAGATGCCTACCGGGATTCCGGTGGCAGTAGTTGCCGTTGGCAACTCCCGCAACGCCGCTTTGTTGGCTATTCGCATATTGGCCACCAATGACGCCGCGCTGCGCGACAAACTGGCTCAGTACGCAATAACTTTGGCAGAAACAGTGCGCGAAAAAGATGCTCGAGTTCAGCGTGAACAAAGCTCTTAACGCTAAGAATAATTAACTATGTGGCCTCAACCTCACGCTGAGCGTGACCCTAGCCACGCAGCCCTAATTTGTAGTCCCAGTGGAGAAGTGGTCACCTATCAAGAACTCGACCAACGCTCAAATCAACTAGCCAATCTTTTCTACGATCGCGGTATTCGCTTTGGTGATCACGTAGCTATTTATATGACCAATAACGCCCACTACTTGAGTGTGGCGTGGGCAGCCCAGCGATCTGGCATCTATTTCACTCCCATCAATTTTCACTTCAACGCTGAAGAAGTGGCTTACATCCTTGACGACTGCGATGCGCAAGCGTTGATTGTGTCTAGTGACCTGGAAAAAACTATTGCTGATATAGAACTACCTGAAAAAGTATCAATTCGACTCATGGTCACCAATAAAGCCAAAAGCCCAAAGGAGTCATCATCTCAATTCGAAGACTTTGATTCTGCAGTCAGTGCGTATCCCACTACACCGCTAGCCGAAGAACTCGAAGGTCACGCCATGATGTACTCATCGGGCACTACTGGTCGGCCTAAAGGTATTCGCTATCAACTCGAACGCAAACCCGTGGGTAACCCCACCGGCGGTTTGGCCGGATTCCAAACTACTTACAACATCAATGAAGAAACTATTTATTTATCACCGGCCCCGTTGTATCACTCAGCCCCTTTACAATTTTCGATCGCGGTAACTCGTTGTGGGGGCACTGTTGTCATGTCCGAGCATTTCGACGCCGAAGAATGCCTCGCCAGCATTGGGCGTTGCAAAATAACCCACGCCCAATTTGTTCCCACCATGTTTGTGCGTATGTTAAAACTCCCCGCCTCCGTGCGTGACCGTTACGATGTTTCTTCGCTGCAAATGGTTATTCATGCCGCCGCTCCGTGCCCCGTAGAGATAAAGCGCCGCATGATTGAATGGTGGGGGCCAATCATCACCGAGTACTACGCCGCCACTGAAGGCATGGGCTCCACCATGATCACCAGTGAAGAATGGCTTGCTCACCCCGGCTCAGTTGGCCGACCGTTTTTTAGCAACCTTCATCTTCTGGACGAAGATAACAACGAGGTTCCCCAAGGTGAAGCGGGGGTGGTTTATTTCGAACCCGGTGAGCGCACAATGGATTTTGCTTACCATAAAGACCCCGAAAAAACCGCCGAGGGCCGTAACCAGCAAGGCTGGTCGACGGTGGGTGACATTGGTTATCTCGACGCCGATGGATATCTCTACCTAACCGATCGCCGCGACTTCATGATCGTCTCGGGCGGGGTAAACATTTACCCCCAAGAAGCGGAGAATCTTTTAATCACTCATGATTTTGTTATGGACGCCGCAGTGTTTGGAATTCCCGATACCGAAATGGGCGAGCGGGTCCACGCGGTAGTGCAACCTATCGACATGGCCTTAGCCGGACCCGATTTAGAACAGACGCTAATTGAATTTTGTCGGGAAAATTTGGCCCACTACAAATGCCCAGTAGCAATAGATTTTGACGCCGAATTACCCCGCCAACCAACAGGGAAACTCTACAAACGACTACTGCGTGATCGCTACTGGGGAAACAGTGAAAGTCGGATTGTCTAACTTTAAACCTGATCGCGGAACGACTTATCACGATCGACGCGCGGTTCGGGGGGTAGGCCCAAACCTCGTTCACCAACGATGTTGCGCTGTATCTCGTCGGTTCCACCCCGAATCGAAATAGACGGGCTAGTAAGAAATAAGGTTCCCCAATCTTCACTAACGCTGAGCTCGTCTTCTTGGTCTGGTTCGGTATCAGTTTTATCCTCACTCGCAATACTGGCCATCCCCAAAATACCCAGACCGCAATTGGCGGTGTGTTTAAAAACTGCGCTTCCCCGCAATTTGGCGGCTGAACCGGTAGGCCCGAGATCAGAACTACCCGACCGGGCTCGACGCGCGGTCAGGCGCGCGACTTCGCTTTCTAAGTAAACGCTCATTGCGGCATCACGCCGCACCGGTCCAGAAGTTTTAGCCAGATCGGTAAGTCGATCTATCGGTATTCCCATACCCGTATTAGTGGCTGATATGGCTCCGCGTTCGTGCGCGAGAGCCGAGCGAGCGATTGCCCACCCTTGGCCGAGTTCGGCGATGCGATCAACATCGGGAACGAATACTTCGTCAAGAAATACTTCACTAAAGTGTGCATCACCGTTCATTTGTACTAACGAACGAACGTCAACTCCTTTAGCCGCCATATCTATCGCAAAGGCGGTTATCCCGGCGTGCTTAGTGACATCGGCATCAGTACGAGCCAGTAATAAACCCCAGCGAGAATAATGCGCTCGGCTCGTCCAAACTTTTTGACCAGTTACTAGCCAGCCATCGCCATCGCGCACTGCTCGAGTTGAAACGTTGGCTAAATCAGAACCGGCGCCAGGTTCGGAAAATAATTGACACCATATTTCTTTACCGCTACGAATAGCCGGAAGCCAACGAGTTTTTTGTTCGGTGCTTGCGTATTCGATCAGTGCCGGCCCGACTACGTGCAGGCTTACTAAGAACGGATAAAGATCGGGTTGTTCAAAATCAAAAAGTGCCCGAGATATAAGCGCGACTTCACTGGGCGCGACGCCTCGACCTCCGTATTCAACTGGCCAATTAGGTACTGACCAACCCCCCTGATCTAACACACTCAAGAAATTCCGTCCGGGCTCTACATCGTCGCGTCCCGCTCCCAGAACGGTTAATGATGCATCGGGGTCGGCCTTTTTTATTTGGTCACCAATAAGCGCGTGCAGTTGCGTTCGTATCTGCTCTAGTTCATCGTCGCGGGGAGCAGAAAGGGGGTCGGTCTTGTTTCTCATAGTCCTGATAGTACGACTAGTTCGCCTATCTAGATACCCTCACTGAGAAGAGATGGCCTTGAGCACATCTAAGCGCGCCGCCCGACGAGCGGGTAACACTCCCGCCCCGACCCCCGCGATAGCCGCCAGAATGACAAAAATAACCAACTGTAAAAGCGGCAAGGAGAAAGAAATTCCCTGATCGCGCAATGCCGCCACGATGGCCGCGCCGAAGCCAATGCCGATCACTAGACCTAAAAGCGAGCCAAACACTGAAACTATTACTGCCTCGTTGCGCACTACCGTCCGTCACTGACGGCGGGTCATCCCTACCGCTCGCAACAATCCAATTTCCCGCGTGCGTTCATAGATAGAAAGTGCCAACGCGTTCATAATTCCTATGAGCGCGATTACGACTGAGAACAAGAGCAGTACGTACATGAGGCCCAAGATCTGGTCGAATTGCGCTAACTGCGAATCTTTGAAATCGGCTTTATTTTGGGCTTTTACTCCTCCAA
>SHUY01000050.1 GCA_009694435.1 Acidimicrobiia bacterium
GATTCTTATTTCCATCTCCCACCCCGTCGACACGGTGAAGCGACAGCGAATCGACTGGCGCGGCGCTATTTTGGTTGCCGCCGGAATGGCTTTGAGCGTGTTCGGTTTTCAACGCTCAAGCACTTGGGGCTGGACCGACGAACGCACGATTGCTTGCATCGTGGCCGGGCTGGCGCTTTTAGTGATTTTCGCTCTAGTCGAATTACGAACTACCAACCCATTGGCCAACCTACGCATCTTTAAAGTGCGAGCATTCTTTGTCGAAAACCTGGTCCTGTTCTTTGCTTCAATGGTTTTCGTTTCCTTATTCTTTTTTGCCAGCCTTTACGCGCAAATATCTCTCGGCAATTCAACCTCAGAGGCCGGGTTGTACATCATGACCTTCTTCATCGGCTTCGCCCCTGCGGCAATGCGGGGTGGGAAGATTCTCGACAAAGTGGGTGCTAAAGGAGTGGTCGTTGTTGGAGCCGCAGTTTCCACCGTGGGCTTTTACCTGTGGTCGCAACAACTAACCGACTTGTCGTACAGCAGCCAGTTTTGGTACATAATCATCGCTGGAGCAGGAATGGGGCTGATTATCGGCCCCGCCAGCACGGACGCGATCAACCGAGCCCAAAAAGAAAGTTACGGCGAAGTGACCGGTATTGCCCAAACCGTTCGTTATTACGGCTCTTCGGTGGGACTGGCGGTATTGGGCACGATCCTTATCGACAACACCACTGCGGGCAGCAACTATTACGCCGACGCTAAAACTTCTGCCGGTCGCATCGAGTTTGCCGACGCTTTGCAGAAAGTATTTGTGGCCATGGCGGTAATTATGGCTATAACTTTTGTAATTTCTATTATCGGTTTGCGCGCCGGCCGCCAAACTGATATTCCTAGGGCGCAACCGGTACCCACAAGTTAGGTTCAATGATGCTAAACGCCACTCCAGTAAAGATTGATCAGGCCTTCGCTAATCCTAATCAAGTTCGGGCGATGGTTTTGCGCCACGCTCCCTACTGGCCGGTTATGCGTTACTTCGCTAACGCCACCGAAGAAGCGGCTCAAAACGGGGCGAAAAAAGTTGATTCGGACAAGCCTCGCCGACCGATGGTGGTCATGCCCGTGTTTCGCGGCGACTGGGCTTACGACGAGCCTAAAGTTGACGGCGCCCAAGAATTGCTTTACGACGAGCAACTCATCGCCGCGGCCAAGCAAGTATTCAACGCCGAAGTAGTGGTGCCACACATCGTTTTTGTAAATCTCACTACGCCGATGCCCAGTCAAGGAGTCGGCCACGTCGACATCCCTGCGTTTCGCGGCATTGATCGCACCCAGTACCCCACCTGGCTGTTGCAAATGATGGGTCAGTCGGGACTGTTCGAAGATGTACGAGTGCGGATCGCAACTTCAGTGGCGTGGCTTTATCACGGCGAAAACGGCGGGTTTAGTTGGTGGCCCGACGGTCCCGACGGCCCGCGTTCAGTACACGACCAAAACATTGACAACACCGCCATTGTGGGCGATAACGACTTCATGTTTCACCGAGTCGAGCAAGTAGGAACCGACGGCGAACCCACTGCCCGCAACTTAACACTCGATTCCCTTCTTCACCCCGCCGACGAGTCGGCCCCCGACGGTGACTGGGCAATTACCGACGAAGGCAAAGAGCTTTACCGGGTTCCGTTCGAAAAAGTTCGGGTAAGTATTTCGTGGAAAGCCCGAGTTTTTTCTAACTCCGAAGAACAAAGAATAACCGAAGAACATCTCGACGATATTGCGTTCGACGAGGTCGTCGATCGCTTTCTTGAAGATTTAACCAATCGGGGTATTTCTTGCGACCGCCCGCACGACCCAATAACCGATACCGACTTCATCACTACGGTGGCATCAACTTATCGGTTGACTCCGTCAACGGAGTAAGCCACGAAATATAGTCGCGCCCGAGCGTTAGGTCGTGCGGCCCACTGGCCGCCGGTAGTCGCCGTAACTGCGGTCGCCGTCTCTTTTGCGGTTTCGGTTGGGCGTGGAGCCGCGGGAACACTCGCGGTCGCCGCCGCAGTGGTAGCCGGCCAACTGTCAGTAGGTTGGAGTAATGATTATTTTGATCGAGATTACGACCGTCGAGGCAATCGGCTAGATAAACCCATTGTCACCGGCGCGGTTAGCGCAACTGTGGTGCAAAAAGCGGCCGTCATCGCCGTCGTTCTTTGCCTTCCGCTCTCTTTGTTGTCCGGCTGGCGGGCTGCTGCCGTGCACTTGGTAGCCGTAGCCGCGGCTTGGGGCTACAACGCCGGGATCAAACGAACCGTTCTCAGCGTGCTGCCCTACCTGCTGGCCTTCGGCGCGCTGCCGGCATTTGTGACTCTTGGGTTAGATGGTCACCCGTGGCCTCAGTGGTGGGCCACTCTGGCCGCCGCCCTTCTCGGTGCGGGGGCGCATTTTGTCAATACCGTGGCCGACACCGAGGTCGACGCCCAAACCGGAGTGCGCGGGCTACCCCAGATGATCGGCCCGGTCGCCTCGGTGATTGTGGGGTCGCTGCTCATGGCCGCCGCGTTTGTCTTGGTCGCCCTGGCCTCCACCAACCCAGCCGCGCTAACGCCCGTACTCGTCGTTTTGGCCTTAATGGGCACCGTTGCCGTGGCGATAATGGCTACCACCGGCCACGCTCGCTCGGCGTGGTTCATTACCTTGATTACCGCCCTCGTTGGTGCGGGGGCGTTGATCGCTCAAGGGTCCACGGCCGTGGCGTAAGGGGCGGTGGACTTAGCCTGCGGCGCCTGAGAGTGGTAGTAATACAGCGTTCACATAACGGTAACGGAAGAGCAACTCCGCGCCGCCAGAATCTTTAGACAACCCCAACCAATAGGAGAAACCGTGGCTTACAAGGCTGAGTACATCTGGATCGACGGCACCGAGCCCACCGCTCGCTTGCGTTCTAAGACCAAAATCATGGACGGCAAAGGCGACCTACCGATTTGGGGCTTCGACGGTTCGAGCACTAATCAAGCCCCCGGCAAAAACTCCGACTGTGTACTCAAGCCCGTCTTTAATTGCCCTGACCCCGTTCGGGGCGGCGCCGACGTATTGGTGATGTGCGAAGTTTTACTAACTGACATGACTCCTCATCCCACCAACACCCGTGCTCAGTTGCGCCCCGTGGCGGAGAAGTTTGCCAATCAAGCACCGCTGTTCGGCATTGAACAGGAGTACACGTTTTTTGAAGATGGTCGCCCGCACGGGTTCCCCGTGGGCGGATTTCCCGCCCCGCAAGGTTTTTACTACTGCGGTGTTGGCGCCGACGAAGTATTCGGTCGTCCAGTGGTTGAGCGCCACCTCGACCTTTGCCTACAAGCGGGGTTGAGTTTGTCGGGTATTAACGCCGAGGTAATGCCCGGGCAGTGGGAGTTCCAAGTAGGGCCGCTGAGCCCGCTCGAAGTTTCTGATCAGCTCTGGATGGCTCGCTGGTTGTTATACCGAGTAGCCGAAGACTTTGGCATCTCAGCCACGCTTGACCCCAAACCGGTTCAGGGCGACTGGAACGGCGCCGGTGCTCACACCAACTTTTCGACCAAAGCTATGCGCGAGTCTTATCCACCAATCGTGGCTGCGTGTGAAGCATTGGGCACCAACGTAGAAGAACACGTCAAGCACTACGGCGCGGATATCGAAATGCGTTTGACCGGTTCGCACGAGACGGCTCCTTACAACGAATACAGCTACGGCGTTTCTGACCGAGGCGCGTCGGTTCGAATTCCGTGGCAGGTCGAGGTCGACCAAAAGGGTTACATCGAGGACCGTCGACCTAACGCCAACATGGACCCCTACGTCGTTACCCGCCTCATTACCAACACGGTCTGTAGCGCGCTTAGTTAAGCGAGCTAGTCAGAAAGTAGTTGCGCCCGAAAGCCCACACCGTCTGCGGCCGAGAACTTCGGTGCTCCTACCGCGCCCGCGAGGTATTTCCACGGCTTAGGCAGTGGGGTAGTGGACTTTTGGCTGAGGAATTGGTCGAAGAGACCGTATTTACCAATAACTTTTTCGCACGAGATCCCAAAAGCGTTGAGTTGGTAGGTGCCTTTAGCAAACAGTGTTCCGTCTACCTTTTTATCTTTGGCTAGTTCGTAGTTGCCACAACTGGGAGTTTGTGGACCTTGAGCACGAGCGCTAGCCACGCCTAGAGTGGCGACCACAGTTAGCGCGGCGAGACCGGCCCCTAGTTTCAGTACCAAGTTTTTCATAATCAGCCTCCGTCGTTTGGTCGGGTTGTCGATGCGCGGCCAGCGTAGCCAGATTTTCTGAGAATGACCCGAGAAGTCGGCTAGGGTGTTGGGCGGAGGGGAGTATCCCTTAGCATCGGAGTCGTCATCACGGCTTGTCCCGGTTCCGGTGGTCGGCCATTTCGGCGGGAGAGACCTCCAGTCATAATTTGCTTACTACGTAAGGCGACTGGAGGGATCAATGGACGCAAGTATTTGGTTATGGGCCGGAGTCATTGGCTTCATCATCGGCATGTTGTTGATTGATCTTCTCATCTTTCAGCGCGAGGCACACGAAGTCTCAATGAGTGAAGCAATCAAGTGGAGTTGCTTCTGGGTGTTTTGCGGTCTGGCCTTCGGCGCAATCATCTGGATCATCGGTGGCCCTAAACCCGCAGGCGAATACATGGCCGGCTATTTGATTGAAAAGAGTTTGTCAATCGATAACATATTCATCTTTGCCTTGATCCTTTCGTACTTCGCGGTTCCACTTAAGTATCAGCACCGAGTCCTTTTTTTCGGCGTGTTGGGCGCGTTGGTGTTGCGGGCCATCTTTATCGTCTTAGGGTCGGCAATCCTCGAAAACTTCGCTTGGGCCATTTATTTCTTCGGCGCTTTGCTGGTGGTAACCGGATTAAAGTTGGCCCGGCAAAAAGAAACCGAGGTTCACCCCGAGAGAAACTTAATTTTACGCCTAGTTCGGCGAATATCACCGATGACTCCCGATTATCGCGGTGAAGCCTTTGTCGTAAAAGAGGCGGGTAAATGGATCGCCACTCCGCTGTTAGCGGTATTGATTGTTATTGAAACGACCGACGTAGTGTTCGCCATCGATTCAATACCGGCGATATTCGCCGTTACCCAAGACACGTTCATCGTGTTTACTTCTAACGCTTTCGCCATACTGGGCTTACGGGCGCTTTACTTTGTTTTCGCCGGCGCAATGGGCCGATTTGTCTATTTAAAGATTGGGCTGGCGGTAATTCTGGTATTCGTCGGGATCAAGATGCTGATTTCTGATCTTTACCACATACCCATTGGTCTCTCGTTGGGTTTTATCGCTACCGCCTTGACCGTTTCCATCGTTGCTTCGCTCCGAGCAACTCGTGAAGTGACGTAACGATTAGCGCGCAAACATTTCTAGCCGACCAGTATGCACGTCGTATAGCGCCCCCGCTACCTGCAGATCATCGGGCAGTAGCGGGAATGACTCAATACGGGTAAGGCCAATTTCTAAAACCTTCGCTTGGTCGTCAATGGTGTTGAATTCCATACTGCGAGTGTCAACGCCGTGACGGTCCATAATGTTGGCGTGGATTTCGGCCTCACTGTTATTAGCCATTCGACAGTCAGTATGGGGCATTACCAACACGCGGTTGACATTGAGCAAGTAGGTGGCGAGCACCAGAGTTCGCAAAACGTCGTCGGTAACATGCGCGCCCGCATTACGAATAATTTTTACGTCGCCCGCCTTCATCCCCACTACCGCCAGTGGGTTGATGCGGCTGTCTATACAAGTGATGATGGCTAGGCCTTGACCGGCCACCCCCGACAGGCCTGCGTCAACGAAAGAGTTAGCGTAACTAGCATTGCCGGCTAAAACGTCGGCGAAAGCATCTTTATCGGCAGCCATCTGCCCATCGTAATCTGCTCGCCGGTCTAGCCGGTGAAGCGGAGCCGCCGCGCGCGGGCGGTCATTATCCCTTGGACTCTTTCGACTACATCGTGGTTGGTGTCGGCGATGTACAAAGTGCCGGAAGGAACAACCGCCACTCCATTGGGAGCGTTTAGCAGCTTGTGGGTGGCCGGCCCAAGCGGACTCGGTGAAGCAGTCCCTCCTCCGGCAACGACGCTCAGGATTGACGAAGTAACTCTTTCGATCACGTTGTTACCCGTGTCGGCAATGTAGACGATGCCAGAAGCATCCACCGCTACGCCCCTAGGGCCGTTTAACGCAATATTTGTTCCCAACCCAAAATGCCCATTCCAATCATTCGACGCTTGCGACGCTTGAGGCGTTGTTCCACCGCCACCGGCAAGGAGAGATATGCGTCCCGATACAAAATCAACCACTTCGACGAAGTTGTTACCCGTGTCGGCAATGTAGACATTTCCGGCCGCATCAACCGCCACTCCTCTTGGGCCATTTAGCGAGGCGGAAGTTGCCGGCCCAGACGTAGTGCTCGGAAGAGTGCCACCTCCGCCAGCAATAACTTTCAAGTTGCCGTCCGGAGTAACTCTTTCGACGAAGTTGTTACCCGTGTCGGCAATGTAGACATTTCCGGCCGCATCAACCGCCACTCCGCTCGGGCCATTTAGCGTCGCCGAAGTCGCCGGCCCAGGCGTAGTGCTCGGGGGAGTGGCGCCTCCGCCAGCAATAACTTTCAAGTTGCCGTCGGGAGTAACTTTTTCGATGAAGTTGTTGCCTGCGTCGGCGATGTAGACATTTCCGGCCGCATCAACCGCCACTCCACTCGGACTAATCAACTGGGCCGAAGTCGCCGGCCCAGGCGTAGTGCTCGGGGGAGTGGCGCCTCCGCCAGCAATAACACTCAAGTTGCCGCCCGGAGTAACTTTTTCGATCACCCCGTTACCTGCGTCGGCGATGTAGACATTTCCGGCCGTATCAACCGCCACGCTTTTTGGTTGATTTAATTCTGCTTGTAGTGCGGGCCCCGCCGGAGGTGGGCCTGAACCGCGGACTTCTTTGCCCGCGAAAATGCTTAGCAATGATTCATAACTCGGCAATTCAGAAGCAAATTGGCTAAACGGCACTTGGCCGCCGTATAACTCTAAGGCGTTGGCCACCGAAGCGGGAATCGGCTCCCAGTGCGAGGGCATGAGCGCGGCTAATTTTGGGTTTAATACGTAAAGCAAGATGAAGTTAACGAGCCAGATCGACGGGGTCATGGACATCCCGACCTTAACGCTGGAGCCATTTTTCGTATTGGTCACCAACTGGACTGGCACCGATAAATCTTGCGAGATGGCGCCAAGCACGACTTCACTGGTGTAGGGGGTTCGGTATAAAGCATCAATAGAACTTTGACAGCCGTTATCGCGACACCAAGTTCCCATGTATCCCGCACTTCCGGGCGCTAGATCTTGGTTCACTTGTTTGGCGGGTGATTCTGAATTAGCCAGACTCTCTAGTAATCCACTGGGGTTTACCATCAGCCCCAAACTGGAAAGAACCGACGTCGTTACTACCCCGTCAACGTTGGAATACAGCGGGAAACCGTCGTTGTTGATGAATAGGTTAACGGCCTGACCGAGCAGGGCGGCCTTTACGGGGTCGCCATTCACACCGCCACCGGAAACGAACTCAATGTATTGGAGGTTAGTTAGGGAATCCGATTTGTTGAAGTTCATCGCCGTAGCGATCTGGTCGGCTAACTCTTGGCCGATGGGTTGACTGAGTTGGCTCGCGCTCGCGGTTTCTGGCGCCGATAAGTACTCGTACTCGGGAGTACCAGAATAAGGGGTGACGAAACCGGTATTCGAGTCAGAGTGGGCAATGCTCAATCCGCTGATCAAAATAAGCGGAACCAAAAGGACGATTACCGCGGTCTTAGACTTGGCCATCGCGCAACGCTAGTGCAAAAAACTTGACCTCAGCCGCCAGCGCGCTAGTTGCGACGCCACACGATGGGGCAATCTTCGCTGTTCAATGTCGCCCCTTCGACCATTTTGTGGTGGTGCTCCTTTAGTGGCGCCCCCGGTCGGGTTAGGTACACGACGTCGTCGCCGCAGTAGCGCAGACTGATTGCCCGGCGATGGCGCTCGCTGGTGTTGGGCCCCGCCCCGTGAATTGTGCGGGCGTGATGAACGGTGACATCCCCAGGTTCGGTATCGAAGGTAACTATTTGGCACTCGCCCCGCTCAGCCATTGCCTCTACATCGGGTATTTGCTCTCCAACCGTTCCCGGAATCACTACCGAAGACACAAATAAATTCGGCTGGTAAATGTCGTCCCATAAGTGTGAGCCGACGACAAAATGCACTGAGCCGGAGTCGGTCGTTACCGAATCGAGCGGGCACCACATGGTGCACACTTTGTTACCGGAAACATGGAAATATCCCATATCTTGATGCCAGGCCGTGCGTTCGATCGTGCCCGGCTCTTTACTCAGCACGCTGTCTTCCCACAGGTAAACGAGGTCGGATCGCATAATCCGCCCCGCGATTTCGGGCAAAGGGGACTGACAAGCGAACTGGCGAAACTCTTCGTGTTCAAGCCAGTGGTCAACTCCGGCAAAAAACTGCCCTCGCGCGTCAGCCGGAGTTTCACTACGGGGAACATCTTGACCATTAGCCGCTAAGGCATCGCCCATGGCCGAAAGGTCCGCGACTTGGGCCGTTCCGACCAGTGCCGCGATTGGGTCGGACATGGACAAAACCAACTGGGGGTCAATAATTTCGTGTAGACAAACTATGCCGTCGCGCCAAAAGGTTTCGATCTCCTCGGTGGTTATTTCGCGCCGCATAGCTTCCATAATCGCTAACCTTTTGCCGAAAATCCCCCGTCCACAACCAATGTGTGGCCGGTGGTGAACTGGCTACCCTGAGAAGCAAGAAAAAGAACGGCCGGCGAGATCTCGTCGGCCGAACCGACGCGGTTTTGCGGTGTGCGGTCAAGATGTGCTTGGGTTATTGCTTCAACACTCAGCATCGGGGCCGTCATGTTTGAAGCCACCAACCCGGGCGAAACCGCGTTAACGCGAATGTTGCTGCGGGCGTAGTTCACCGCCAACGTCTTGGTCATCTGGACAACCGCAGCTTTGGCGGCTCCGTACCCGGGCACAAACTCGACGGCAAAAAAAGAAGCCAAGGACGCCAAGTTGATAACCGACGCTCCGCCGGCCAGGGTCGAGCGAGAGAGCACGGGTTTTAGTAATTGAGTTAGACGAAATGCGGCCGAGATATTGATCTGTAAGGTTTCTTCAAACACATCGGGGTCGTATTCGTTGCCCCCGTTGGGCATTACCTGACCGGCGTTATTGACCAGCACGTCTAATGCGGTAATTGACTGGGCGAGATCGGCGATCTGTTGGCGATCGCTCATCAAGCATTGTTGGTAAGAAAATCGCGACAGGTCGTTGTCGTATTCGCTCGCCCCGGCACGCGTTCCGGTAATCGTGACCTCGGCGCCGGCATCGACGAAAGCGGAAGCGATCCCAAAGCCAATTCCGTTTGATCCGCCCGTAACCAGCACCTGAGCGCCGGTGAAGTTAAATACCGCGCTATTCGTCGGAACGCTCACCAAACCTTCTCCCACTTCTTTGTCTGCCCGCTACGAACAATCGCGTTAGCGGCGCGTACTTCACCGAGAGAATAACGCGCGTCGGCCGCCAAAGGGGTGCCGTCTAAAACCGCCGACTCAAAGTCGCGCCACACCCCTTTGTAACTATCCATATAACTGCCGTGCCCGACCACCGTGCCCGACCAATCTTTACCGTCAAATAAACGCACTTCGCCCAAGGCGGAAACGACGATTTCACCGCTGGTCCCGGTGAATTGAAAGTGGGGCTGAAGCCCCACGGCCCCGGTGGCCAACATCACGTCAAAACTGGCGACCACTCCCGACTCGAACAGGCACAGCGAACGCACCATTGACTCGCCTTCCATCTTTTCCCACAACCGACCGGTGATGGCGACGACTTCGTCAATCTCACCCAAGATCATGCGTAACGGCCGCAGCCAGTGTGAACCAGTGTCTAAAGCAACTCCGCCGCCCGCCGCGGTCTGTTGAAATCTCCACGCTTGGTCGCTGGGATAGAACTCTTTGGTAATTCCAAAGTTGTGCCACGAGCGAGCGGTTACTAGTTCGCCAATGGCACCGTTGTTAATCAACTCTTGCGCCATGAGCACTTCGGGCCAGTACTGCGCGTTTTCGGTCAGCATAAAAACTTGGTCGCGATGTTGGTCGGCGATGGCCAAGATGCGTTCGCACGCATCAACGCTAGGCGCCATCGGTTTTTCTAACGCCACGTGAACGCCGGTCGCGAACGCCTCGGTGACTAATTGTTCGTGTAGATGGTGGGGCACCAAAATCGCCAATGCGTCAACTCCGATATTCAAAGCGTCGGCAATTGACGCGCCGGCCGTCCCCCCCGTCATCGTGGCAACCTTTTCGGCTTTTTCGGGCAAAACATCAACGCAGGCCGTTACCGTCGTGCGCTCGGCAGCTTGCAGTGCCTCGACGTGCCACTGCGCAATCGCTCCGCAGCCCACTAGTCCGAGGCGAAGGTTCTTCACGCTCAACAGATTACTGTGAGAGCGAGGGCGCTGATTAGTGAAGGAAAATATCAATGAAAATTCGCATCTCTGATCTTCGAGATCCGCAGTTAAACGACCTACAAAAACTGGCTCGAGACTACGGAGAGACGCTTTCGTTGGATATGTCCGCCGAGAGCATCTTGGAGGAAGCCACGGCGCGTACGGGTCTTACCGACTTCGGTCCTACAGATTTTGTCGCCCGCCTAGATATGTGGCTTGATGAAGTGGGCAACGACCCTGATCGCCTGGGGATTGGCCGCCTGTCCCTACGCAACAGTTGCCTGCGCTACGCGTCTAATCGATTACTAGCCCACGACCTACTTCGTCGCCACCCCGAAATCCATGACATCAAAATTGCTCGCCCGATCATCATTCTCGGCCTTCCCCGCACCGGAACAACTCACTTACTCAATGTTTTATCGGCCGACGCTCATCTGCGCTCGTTGCCGTTGTGGGAGAGTTACGAACCAATCCCGATAGCCGGCGAGTCTTCGAGCGCCGACGGTGTTGACCCCCGGCATCAGCGGTGTGCCAAAGAGTGGGAACAAATGCAAGCGGTTACTCCTCACGTGGCGTTAATGCATCCCATGGATCCCGACCACGTTCACGAAGAAATCGAACTGATGCTCCCCGATTTTTCTTCTTACAATTTAGAGTGGGTCGCCCGCTGTCCGCAGTGGCGCGATCACTATTTATCTCACGAGCAACAACCTCACTACGACTACATGCACACAATGCTCAAGGTGTTAACATTTTTACGACCAAAAAATCGTTGGGTTTTAAAATCGCCTCAGCACTTTGAACAAATTGGCCCACTAATGAAAACATTCCCCGACGCTTGTGTGGTCATGACTCATCGTGATCCGGTCTCAGTTATTCAGTCGGCGGCCACAATGATGACCTATGCCGCGCGCATGGCCTACCGCACAATTGATCCCGAATGGTATATCGACTACTGGACTGACCGCATAGAGCGATTACTCACCGCCGCGGTGCGCGATGTCCATTTGATTCCTGACCGTCAGCGCATCGATGTTCAGTTTGACGACTTCATGGCTGACGATCGAGGAACGATTAGTCGGGTCTTTGCTTTTGCTGGGCATTCTTTAGACGCTTCGGCGCAAGCCCAGATTGAGCAATCTTTGACGACGCGTTCTCGAACCGGAAAAGACACAGTTGTGTACGATGTGCGCGCCGACTTTAATCGTCAACCCGAACAGATTCGTGAGCGGTTTTCTGAATACATCGACAAATTCAATGTTTCTCTTGAGGTGAAGTGAGATGGCCGTGAGTGATATCCAACAACAAGTAGACGATCTGATCGACACCCGCCCGGGCAAAGAATTACTAACTCCCAACTATGAAGCTGTAGCCCTAGAAGTCGCGCCCAATATTTTTCGGTCGTCCGGAACAACGGCGGCCTACATGATCGTGCACGATCAAGGGCGAATCATCGTTAATACGGGAATGGGTTACGAAGCAGTGCATCACAAGGCGCTATTTGATGCAATCTGCGCGGGGCCCACGACCCACATTTTGACTACCCAAGCGCACGTAGACCATGTGGGCGGGGTCGGATTGTTTCGTGAACCCGAAACTATTTATATCGCCCAAGCCAACAATCCAGCCTGTCAAAAAGATGACGCGCGTATTGCGAATCTTCGTTTCCAAACCGCGCAAGTATGGTTCGACGTTTCGGGTGTCGCCGCTGGCCGCATTGCTCGCGAGAACCCAGGCGTCTCGATGCGTCAAGACCAGCCCACCCCCGACGTGATGTTCGATGACTTCTACGAATTTACCGTGGGTAATCTCGAAGTGCAGTTAATCGCCGCGGTGGGCGAGACCATCGATTCGATGATTGTCTTTTTGCCTACCTCGCGCACCGCTCTGATCTCTAATCTCCTCGGGCCGCTGTTCCCGCACTTTCCCAACTTCAACACCTTGCGGGGTGACCGCTATCGCTTGGTGGAGCCTTATTTAGAAACAGTTAATAAATTACGGGCATTGTCTGTGCAAACGATGATCCCCGGCCGACATTTACCTATCGAGGGGGTCGAGTTGATCGATGCGTCCCTCGAGCGGTTATACGGCGCGGTGGACTTTGTACACCGCGAAACCCTCGCGGGCATGAACGCGGGGGTGGATATTTACCCGCTGATGCAAACGATCAATTTGCCACCAGAGTTGCGAGTGGGTCAGGGCTACGGCAAGGTGGCCTGGGGAGTGCGAACAATCTGGGAAACTTACATGGGTTGGTTTCATCTGCAGTCATCAACCGAGCTCTACCCGGTAACGGCGTCAGCAGCAATAGATGAATTAGTACTTTTAGCCGGCGTCGAAGAGTCGGGGGCGCGGGCGCGCGATCTGGCGGCCGCGGGTCAGTTAGTTGAATCTATTTACATTGCTGAAGCGATCTTGCGGCTCCAGCCCGATCATGTCGAAGCCGCCGCAGTGCTGGTGACGGCCCACGAAGCATTGCTGAATGCGGGCGGAGACATAAGTTTCTGGGAGTCGGGTTGGTTGCGCAACGAAATAAGTAAGTGGAGCAAGTAGCGGGCTACTGCCGTCAGTGCGGCGGTGGCTTGCTGATCTCATCTCCACCCCAAAGCAACCAAGTCGAGGCCAGCGCGATGAGTATTCCGATTACCGTGTACAGCAATCGGTACCCAGTGATCTCGACGCCGCGGTAGAAGGTGCTGCTTATCATCAGCAGCACCGTTGGCGTGATTAGCATTACCAGCCAGTGGTAGCTGCGTTCGCGCGTCGCGAAGAGACCCATTGCCGTTAGCGAGGCCGTAATCGCCAGAACCCACGGGTCGTCGGTCAGGTAGACGACGATGGCCGCGGCGGTAATTCCAATCAGCGTCCCGGTGGAGCGCTGAATGCTGCGGATCCGACTGGCGTGCGGATCGGGCTGAAGGATTGCGAGGATCGTCACCGTTATCCAGTAGCCGAAAGGGAGATCGAGCAAGCGGTAGGCCAGAACCGACGCGGCTGTCGTCAGTCCGATCCGCAGCGCGTGGTGGCGCAGCACGGGACTGATCGCCAACCTTGACCAAGCAGTGCTGAGCGTTGTCCCTATCCCCGGCCAAGTCTTTTCTCCCTGCTTTGGCGTCGGACCACCGCCGGCGATCAGCATCCATACCAGCGCGGCGACGCCGCCAACTGAGATCGCGGCCACTGCGAGACCGAGTGGCTGCGCCGGCAGGCCATTGGTGATAATGAAGACGGCCCCAGTCGCGAAGCCGGCGAGCGCTCCGTGTTTTCCTACTACTCGCAGCGTCGACCAAGCGCTGGTCCAAAGCAAGGTCGCAATCACGCTGGCCGCGATGCTCGGCTGCGTGATGTCGGAGAGAGTAATCGCCAGAACCGAACCGACTAGGCCGAGCAGCCCCCACGCCCAGCGGTCACTAGCCTCGCGACCCGGCACGATAAACGCGACGTTGAGTCCGCCGAGCGCAGCAAGCAGACCCAGAGTCGGCTCGCCCACCGCTAGACCGATCAGCAGCGGAAGCGCGACGGCGAGCATCCCGGCTATCGCAATACTCCAGTCAATTTCGCGCTCGTCGACGCGAAAGACTTCTTCTACGATTCGCTCGGCCCGATCTCTTTCACCGCGCGACCCCACTCCAATAAGTTAACGCGAAGAGAACATCCCTCCTGATACGAGCGAAAAAGGTTGTAACCCCCCCCAGCCTTTCGGCCCCCGGAGCGCCTCGCAATCTCGCCCCGCCTTTCTTGGCC
>SHUY01000051.1 GCA_009694435.1 Acidimicrobiia bacterium
CTCGCGTACGGGCCGCTAAAAACCCTGTGCGTATTGGTCTGGTACGAAAGTACGTAAATATTCCCGACGACTACCTATCAGTTGCCGAGGCGTTACGCCACGGTGGTTACGACTGCGGTGCACGCGTAGACATCGACTGGATTGCCTCCGATGACGCCGAAGGCTTGCTTGCCGAAGGTCGACTGCACGAACTTGACGGAATCGTCGTCCCGGGTGGATTCGGTTTTCGAGGGATCGAAGGAAAAATCGCCGCCGTGGGGTATGCCCGCGAAAACGACATCCCCTTTCTCGGTCTTTGTCTAGGAATGCAGTGCGCGGTAGTTGAATTTGCTCGCAATGTTTGCGATCTCGCCGGAGCCAACTCCAGCGAATTCGACCCGCACACCCCGCATCCAGTAATCGATCTAATGGATGAGCAACGAGACGTCATTGACATGGGCGGGACGATGCGATTGGGTATTTATCCCGCTCGACTTGAACCTGGCTCTATTGTCTCGGCGGCCTACGGCGAAGAGGTGATCTACGAACGCCATCGGCATCGTTATGAAGTAAGCAACAAGCACCGGCCCCGGTTAGAGGAGATGGGATTGGTGTGCTCCGGAACATCTCCCGACGGTCGACTGGTGGAGTTTGTTGAATTGCCGACAGATAAACACCCGTTCTTCGTCGCCACCCAAGCCCACCCTGAATTCAAAAGCCGCCCCGATCGCCCGCACCCGCTGTTCGCCGCTTTTGTAAAAGCAGCATCGGAGCGAGCCGAAGGACGAGCCCCGCGATTACCGATTGAGTCAGTTGAGCCAGTCACGGCTTGACGCTTTCGAGGTTAAACCTCGCCGCGTAAGGCCCGAGATTTTTCGAAAATGACGGGTAGACAAAATTGAAAGCGACTACTCCCAGCGAGGCCATTAGCGAACACGCTTCGTACCTCGCGGTAGAACGCGGCCTGCGTCCAAATACCCTCTTGGCCTATAAGCGAGATTTAGATGCGTACTTAGATTTTTTACGCCGACATAAAATTGACGACATAAATGCTGTAGACGAGAGTCTGGTTAACGAGTATTTATCTATTCGTCTTAGCCACATAAGCCAAGACGGGGAGTCGCCTGCTCCGGCCACGGTGGCTCGAGCATTGGTTTCAGTCAGATCTTTGCATCGATTTTGTGTTGATGAAGAATTAGCTCAGTCTGACCCAACCGACTCTCTGCAGGCGCCCCGAGTTCCCATGGGCATTCCTAAAGCACTTAGCGAGTCTGAAGTTGTGACTTTGCTTGAAGCCGTGACGGGGCAAAGTCCTCGCAATCTTCGTGATCGTGCGATTTTAGAAACGCTTTACGGATCGGGTTGTCGAATATCTGAATTAGTGGGCATTGATCGATCGGATATTGACTTAGAAGCTGGTCTGGTTCGCGTGTTTGGTAAAGGGGCGAAGGAAAGAGTGGTGCCTATCGGACAACTCGCCCGTGATGCGATCAGTCAGTATCTCAGTAATGGCCGATCCGAATTAGAAGGAATCCGAGGAGACAAAGAAGCGGTATTCCTTAATGCTCGTGGCGGTCGCTTGACTCGGCAGGGATGCTGGGGAATCGTGCGTGACGGGGCTCAACGCTCGGGGCTCAACGCTCGCATCTATCCTCACGTTCTTCGTCATTCGTGTGCTACTCATCTTCTTGATCACGGCGCCGACATACGGGTAGTGCAGGAGTTGTTGGGTCACGCCAGCATCTCGACTACTCAGATATATACCAAGGTTTCGCCCGAACGCTTACGAGGGGCGTACGACGCTGCCCATCCTCGCTCACGCGTGATCCATTAGGTTTGGTTACGAGGCTGGAATGAAACGTATTTACCACTTAGCCAAGCGCTTCTTTGGCGCGTTGTCCGATCGAGAGATTTCTTCTGAAGATCGTCAATGGGTCGAAAGCCATCTAGGGGTTGGCGAATTCGCCCTGTGGGGTCGAATGCCTAATCACGATCAGCGACACGCGGTCGCCGTATCTCGCCGAGTTGAGTCAGCCTTACTCGTCGGCAATAACAGCCCCAAAAGCTCAACTGATTGGATTGAAGTATCACTCATGCACGACGTAGGGAAATTACCATCACGATTAAGCGTGTTGGGGAGAGCCAACGCCACGATCGTGTGGGGCGTCGCAAAAAAACTTAGAATTCCAAGTTCTCGCCTGGGACACCGGGTCGATTTGTACGTAAATCACAGCTCTATTGGTGCCGCTCTAGTCATCGAGGCCGGGGGAAGCATCGCGGCTAGCGATTGGGCTCGTAATCATCATCGCCACGACGACAAAGCCTTAGTGGTTAGTGAAATGATTCCCGCCCAGATAGTCCAGATATTGAGCGCGGCCGACGATGATTAACAATAATTTACGGAGCCAGCAGTCCGGCCCGCTCTCGAACCCGCGCTATTACGGGAGACGAAAGCGAGCGGGCTCTTTCAGCCCCTTGGTTCAATTGCCCCGAAACGTATTTCAAGTCAGAAGATAAGTCGGCGTAGCGCTCTTGGATCGGAGACAAACAGGCGATTATCGCGTCCGCAGTCGCATCTTTTAGTGAACCGTAGCCACTTGATTCATATTCACTAACGACCGCTTCTATAGATTGCTCGGTGGTAACGGCCAACAGCGTAAGTAAGTTCGCCAACCCCGGCTTGGTGTCAGGGTTGAATTCAATGTGATTGTCAGAATCGGTAACGGCAGAGCGAATGCGCTTGCGGATGGTTTTCGGGGCATCGAGTAATCCAATTATCCCTTGGGGCGAAGAATTTGATTTTGACATTTTTATAGTGGGGTCTTGTAAATCCATAACGCGTGCCCCTAAGGGAGGAACGGTAGCTTTTGGCACAGTGAACGTCTCGCCAAAACGGTTATTGAAGCGCAATGCGATATCGCGTGCCAACTCAAGGTGTTGCCGCTGGTCATCACCCACGGGGACTTGGTCGGTATCGTAAGCCAAAATATCGGCGGCCATAAGTACTGGGTAGGCGAATAGCCCTACCGTCACAGAATTCCCAGATTGGCCTTTATCTTTAAATTGTGTCATCCGATTCAATTCGCCAAACGTTGCCGTGCAATTTAATATCCATGCCAACTCAGTGTGAGCCGGTACTTGGCTTTGCACGAAAAGCGTGCATCGAGCCGGGTCAAGTCCTGAGGCGAGCAAGAGCGTGGCGGTGGTCTGGGTTCGAGTAGTTAATTCTTTAGGCTCATAAGAAGCCGTCATGGCGTGAAGGTCGACTACGCAGTAAAGGGCTTCGTGGGAGTCTTGGTCGATTGCCCACTGGCGTACCGCCCCTAGATAATTACCGAGATGGAGGTCTCCGGTAGGCTGAATTCCACTGAATACTCGGGCCATGCTTTACACGCTAGGTCGCCCAAGCCTCTTTGTGGCGGTTGGCACCAATTTTGTCGATCTGTCCGGTACCCTCGCTCTATGGGGTACGAGGTAAATACCGGCGTATATGAGGGCCCTTTCGACCTCCTCTTGCGGCTGATTTTGAAGCAAGAAGTCGATCTGTGGGAGGTGTCGTTGGTCGGGATCGTCGACGCCTACCTCGCGGAACTGAACCGGATGGAAACTACCGATCTCGAAGTAAGCACAGAATTTTTGCTCATAGCGGCGACCTTGGTGGAGTTGAAAACTCGGCGATTGTTGCCTAGCGAGAGTGATCCCGACCTCGACGAAGAATTGCTGCGCTTCGAAACCCGAGATCTTTTATTGGCGCGCCTTTTGGAGTGCAAAACCTTTCAAGACGCGTCTCGGACTATTTCTTTAATGCTGGCTCGGGCGTCACAAAGCGTTGCTCGACAATTCGGACCCGAAGAACCGTATCGATCCTTAGTCCCTGACCCCCTCGAGCGAGTCCGGCCTTCTCGGCTGCGAGACGCAGCCATAAAAGCCTTAACGCCTAAACCGAGTGAATTCGTTAACACTGAACACATCGCCCTTATTCGAGTCAGCGTGGCCGAGGCGTCAGAATTGCTACTTGAGCGCATTCCCGAGAGAGGGGTGATTTCGTTTCGAGAGTTAGCGTCCGATGCACCAACTCGCATTGACGCCATAGTCCGTTTTCTTGCCGTGCTTGAGTTGTTTAAGCAAGGATTTATAGAAATTGATCAAATTGGAACCTTTGGCCTCATCTCGGTTTCTCGCACTGACCGCGAAGCAAATCTCGATTCAATGAGCATGGCCGATTGGGAGTCGAATTGAATATGAATACATCTGACTCATGGCCTGAACGGGAGCCGTCTTTACCGGATCAACGAGAAGCCAATCCAACATTTGCTGGTGATGAAGATGTGGTTGATCTCGACGCGGAGTCACGGCGAGCCATAGAGGCTGTTCTTATGGCCGCTACTGAACCGGTCGAACCTAGCGTTCTCGCTCAGTTAGTAGAGATATCAAGTGTTCGAGTAGAAGAATTATGCGACGACTTGGCTAATGACTATGAATCCAGTCAAAGGGGATTCGTTCTCGCCCGAGTAGCCGGAGGGTACCGTTTTCAAACTGACCCCAGCATGGCTCCTTACGTTGAACGCTTTGTTCTTGAAGCACAACACGTGCGGCTGTCCGGTGCCGCTTTAGAAACTTTGGCCATCGTGGCCTACAAGCAGCCCATCTCGCGTGGTCAAATATCAGCCATTCGTGGCGTGAACGTTGAGGCGACACTGCAGACTTTAGTCGCAAGAGGCTACATTTCCGAAACTGGTCGAGATCCTGGCCCCGGTCTTGCCTTGCTTTACAGCACCACCCAAATGTTTCTCGAGCATCTTGGGCTAAACGATTTATCCGACTTGCCTCCGTTAGGGGATTTTGTTCCTCCCGCGGAAATCGTTGAAGTTTTAGAAAATAGTTTGCGCATGACCGGTGACTTGACCGCGTCGGCTGGGGATGAGTCGACTGAGGGGCAGTGAGCGAGATATTTCCAACTGGTCAGCCCCGCAAAGACTCTGAACCGGTTCGAGTGCAAAAACTTCTCGCCCGAGCAGGATTCGGTTCGCGGAGACACTGCGACAATCTCATTGCTGAGGGTCGAGTGCAGTGCAACGGCGAACTCGTTGTTCTGGGCGATCGTGCCAATCCTCTCACCGACTCGCTTTCGGTCGACGATATCCCCGTCCCCACTCAGCCCGATCGGGTTTATGTGTTGCTGTACAAGCCTTCAGGAGTCGTAACTACTGCTAACGACCCGCACGGGCGTCCCACCGTCATGGGGCTTCTCCCTAGCGAACCTCGGCTTTTCCCCGTTGGACGATTAGACATGGAAACCGAAGGACTTTTGATCGCGACTAACGATGGAAAGCTCGCTGAGCTTCTGACTCACCCTCGGCATGGGGTTTGGAAGTCCTACGTATTAGAAATTGCCGGCATGGTGAACGAATCCACGCTGCATAAATTACGCGACGGTATTGATCTCGACGACGGGAAGACTTCTCCCGCTCGAGTGCGTTTGCTGAGCACGGCGAAAGATAAGTGCATTTTAGAGATAGCCATCCACGAAGGACGTAACCGCCAAATACGGCGTATGGCTCAGGCGGTCGGACTCGAACTTCAGCGGCTGATTCGAACTCGAATTGGTCCGCTGGGTGACGAACGGCTAGAGCCAGGTCAATGGCGTTATCTTGAGATTGATGAGGTTCGCGGTCTTTATGCTGCTGGTGCTAGCTCGGATGGAGTTTTTTAGTCCTTTCGTCACAAGGCTTAACCACTACGATTGAGAACGTGAGACTGCGTGCACTCCGCGGGGCGATTACCTGCCAAGAAAATACCAAAGCCGAGATTGATGGCCAAACTCAGCGATTAGTGGCCGAAATGATTGAGCGCAACGGTCTTGTCCATGAAGATCTGGTGAGCTTTATTTTCACCGCCACCGATGACCTCACGGCCGAGTTTCCCGCCGCCGGAGCACGAGCTATCGGATTAGGGGACGTTCCACTTATTTGTGCTCGAGAGTTAGCCATTGAACACGGAATGAAATCGGTGATAAGAGTACTTTTGCATTGTTACACCGATCGAAATCCCTCTGAGCTTCACCACGTTTATTTAGAAGGTGCTCGCGCCCTTCGAGACGATCTTCCCGCGTGAACACCGTTGGTATTGTTGGGGTAGGGCTAATTGGCGGCTCTATCGGTCGCGCGCTGCGTGAAACTGGTGTCAAGGTTCTAGGTTTCGATAACAATCCTGATCGGTTGTTAGAAGCCCAATCTTTAGGGGCACTCGATTCGATTGTGCCTTCAGTAGTCGATTTAGCAGCAATGGTTGACATTTTGTTGATCGCCGCCCCGGTGGGTTTTATCGCTGACATTGCGATCGAATCTCTTGATGCCGGAGCTCCAGTTGTAACCGATGTCGGTTCAGTGAAAGCCCCTATCATCGCCGCCATCGAATCACTCCGACCCGATCTGGCGTTCAAATTTGTTGGCGGACACCCTATGGCGGGATCGGAAAGAGAAGGTCTTGCTGGTAGCGACCCAGGATTATTTACCGGCGCAACCTGGGTTTTGACTCCCACACCCACTACTGATGTCGAATCATTTAGTGTTGTGCGCGAACTGGTAAGCAAATTGGGAGCACAACTTCTCGTAGTGCCACCCGTCGAACACGATGCGCTGGTGGCAATGGTTAGTCATCTTCCTCAATTGGCGGCTTCGACGCTTATGGATGTGGCAGTTTCGAGCGATGACGATCAGACCAATCTGTTGCGATTGGCTGCCGGTGGTTTTCGTGATATGACTCGCATCGCTTCAAGTCACCCCGACATATGGCCAGATATTTGCTTAGCGAATCGTCAAGCGATAATGAATGCTCTCGACGAGTACGCCACCGGAATTGCTCGAGTTCGTAAATTAATTGCCGATGGCAACCAACCGGAATTGCTCGAGTTATTTAAACGCGCCCGTCATGCTCGACGTGGGTTGCTTCCGGTAATGGCAAGCGGGGAAGACATGATCGAGATACTCGTTTCTATTCCTGACCGGCCAGGGGTTTTGGCCGAGATCACTACTTTGGCTGGTTCGTTAAATATCAATATCGTTGATCTTCAGATTTCCCATTCCGCCGAAGGTGGCGGGGGAGTTCTGAGTCTGGTTGTCAGCGCATCACAAGCATCGTCCTTAGAGTCCGCCTTAGAGTCCACGGGACACACTTCGTCTCGCTCTGTCATATCGTGACTACGCACTTAAGCTCTGACGCTTTAAGAGTTTCTGGGTGTCGTCCCCTGCGAGGTCGGATCCAGATCCCCGGCGACAAGGGCATTACTCATCGAGCACTCGTTGCCAGTGCGTTCGCCGAAGGGGAGTCGGCGATAAAGGGCTGCGCTACGGGCCAAGACGTTCGCCATACCCGAAGCGTTCTCCAAGAGTTGGGGGTCGAAATACAAAGTAGTGGGCTTCAATCCATAAGCATCAATGGTCAAGGAGTTCAATCTTTTTCTCCATCGCAGTCTGCCCTTGACTGCGGAAATTCGGGGACGACTTTGCGAATGATGACCGGAGTCTTGGCGGCAAGCACTTTTAATAGCGAATTAACCGGTGATGCTTCACTACGTTCTCGACCTATGGGTCGAGTTGTCGACCCGCTTCGCCTGATGGGTGCCAATATCGAATACGGGGAGGTTGCGGGTAACGCTCCCTTGCTCGTTAAGGGGTCTGCCCTTGAGGGGTCAGCAATAGAGATAAGTGTTTCCAGCGGACAGGTAAAAAGCGCGTGCCTCTTTGCTGGGCTACAGGCCCAAGGACTTACTGAGATAAACGAGCCGGCTCCTAGCCGTGACCATACCGAGCGGCTTTTAGAAGCACTTGGGGCGCCAATCGAACGAGTGAGTAAAACTTGTATTCGTATTGAATCTGGTTCAATAAAACCGTTTGAACTCAATGTTCCTGGGGATGCATCTTCGGCGGCATTTTTAATAGTGGCCGCGCTGATAACCCCCGGATCACTTGTAACAATCGAAGAGATGGGTCTCAATCCGTTGCGGATTAGGTATATCGAGTTGCTAAAAAATATGGGCGCACAAATCGTGGTCGATGAGACCGATGAGCGTTTGGGTGAGCCGATAGGTTCAGTTCGAGTCGAGTCAAGTCAATTAAAGGGATGCATAATCGAAGCATCGGAAGGAATTATCGATGAAATTCCTATTTTGGCGGTAGCCGCCGCTTTCGCCCAAGGTGAAACTGAGTTTCGACAAGTAGCAGAGTTGAAAGTAAAAGAAAGCGATCGTATATCTACTCTCACTCAAGAACTGGGTCGTCTTGGAGTTGAAGTCGAGTCTGGCGAAGACTCGCTAATTATTAACGGTGGTCAACCTCAACCGGGGCAAGTCTCTAGCCACGGAGATCACCGCCTGGCTTTATCTTTAGCGGTGGCGGCCAACGCTCTGACTGGCGACACGGTAATAGAAGGGTGGTCGGCCGCAGATGTTTCTTATCCTGATTTTGTCGTCGATCTAGATCGTTTGACTGCCGGTCAATAAGTCGTGGTCGACACTCACTCCACCAACTCTTTGAAGATCATCGCTATCGATGGCCCTGCGGGGTCAGGTAAATCGACTGTAGCTCGAGCGTTATCGGAGATTTTGGGCCTTAGTGTTCTTGATACCGGGGCCATGTATCGCTCTGTCGCGTTAGTAGTGCTTGAAAGCGGTACTCCTCTCGAAGATTTTAAAGAGTGTGCTCGAATCGCTAACGAAATTGAGATCAATCTCGATCACGGCGCACGACTCGGATCGCGCGATATTGAAAAAGAGATCCGGGGCCCCGAAGTCACGACCGCGGTATCAAAAGTAGCGGCCATACCTGAAGTCCGAGTGGCGTTAGTAGCACGCCAGCGTCAGTGGGCATTAGATCATGGAGGTGGAATCGTCGAAGGCCGTGACATCGGAACGGTGGTTTTCCCTAATGCCACCCTAAAAGTTTTTTTAACTGCCCGCGATTCTGAACGCGCCCGCCGCCGACAAAGCGATGAAGTTTCCGCTCAGCGATCAATTGCTGTTGACGAGGTCGCACAAGAGATTGCTCGTCGAGACCATCTTGATTCGACTAGAGCGGTTTCACCATTAGTGGCCGACCCCGACGCTCTAAGCATCGATACCAGTGACAACAGCGTAAACGAGGTAGTAGCGGAGATACTTCGCCATTATTCCGCCAAGGGCGAACAGTGACTTTGTACCAAATTTGGCGAGCAGTTTTGGTGCCCTTAGCGCGAGTGCTTTATCGCCTCGAAATAATCGGTGCTGACCAAATCCCAGCCGGGGTCGGCGTGATCTTGGCTCCGACTCATCGCTCAACCGTTGACATTGCCGCAGTAGCGGCCTTGACTCGTCGACAGGTTCGTTTCTTGGCTAAAGACGAGATTTTTTCTACTCGTCTAGGTAATAAAGTTTTTCGATCTCTCGGGGCGATACCGGTCGATCGGGTAGGCACTGACCGCGGAGCCATTCGTTCTGCCCGAGCGGCGATAGAAAACGGTGAAGTGTTGGGAGTCTTCCCCGAAGGAACTCGCCGTACTGGGTCAGAAGTCGCTGACCTAAGTGACGGCTGTGCTTACCTTGCCCTTAAGTTAAGTGTCTCCATTATCCCTATTGGGATAGGCGGAACCGATAATATTCGGCCCTCAGGATCGCGCTTTATTCGGTTTCCCAAAGTGGTGGTGGTAGTTGGCTTACCGATTACGACCACCACGAATTCAGAGATAGTGCGCAAATCCGATCTAGCAAATCTTACGACGACCTTGACTCGTTCTTTACAAGATTGTTTTACTGAAGCCGAGCGCCGTGCAAAAAGTTAATTAGTAATCAGATTAAGTCGTGAGATTTCAGCGCCTCATCGGCACTAACAGATCGATCGTCGAGTAGCGATCCGGTCTTTGTCGGCGAGATCTTTTCAAGGTCCGCGACTAGAGATCGCAGTTCGGGCGGCGGTGGAAAATACTCGTCCTCGTTAGTCACAAATACCGATTCCACTCCTTTACTTGGAGCAAGACGATCGATTACTGCCTGTACAAGATCTTCAGGGGCGCTCGCTCCGGCGGTAACACCTACCGTTCGTGCTTGGCCTAGATCAATCAAGTCGAGTTCATCCGGGCCATCGACGCGCAGCACACGCTGGCAACCGCACTCTTTAGCTACTTTGACTAAAGCCAATGTGTTGGAAGAGTTGGCGCTGCCTATCACCACAACTGCATCAGCAGTCTGGGCAATTTTTCGTAAAGCGGCTTGTCGGTTAGTGGTGGCAAAACAAAGATCGTTGCGGGCCGCGGTCCAAAGGTTAGGAAAATGCTCACGTGCTCTGTCGGCTACTGATTCCCACTCATGCTCAGCCAAAGTAGTTTGGGCGAGCAAAGCTACTTTTTGGGGATTAGCGACTAATTTGTCTACCGAATCCACATCGGCCACATTTTCTACGAGATGAATTGAATCGGGTGCTACGGCTAGGGTGCCAACTGATTCGTCGTGGCCGTCGTGGCCAACATAAATAATGGTGTAACCCTTGGCTGCCCGCACCCGAGCCTCGTGATGGACTTTTGTAACTAGTGGACATACCGCATTGACTACAAAACGATTCTGATCTTTAGCGGCCTCTACTATTTCGGGCGCACTGCCGTGAGCCGAGAGCATGAGTGGGGCTCCCGCAGGCACCTCATCAATAGAGTCGACAAAGATCACGCCCAAGTCTTTAAATCGGTCAACAACTAGGCGATTATGAACAATCTCGTGGTAGCAGTACACCGGGGAATCAAAAATCTTAACCATCCAAACCAGTGCCTTGATGGCCATCTCGACGCCGGCACAAAACCCGCGCGGATCGGCTAACAAAACCCTTTCCACCCTAAACTCTTGGTTCATATTGCCTAGGTTAGGTCTTGTCGGGTTATCCCGTAGACTTCAAGCTATGGCGATCGCAGCAATTGTTTCAGTCGCGCCATCGTCACCCGCCGATCGGGCAGGCCTGAATCCTGGCGATGAGTTGCTCGGGGTTAACGGTGCTCCTGTGCGCGATGTCATTGAATACCAAAGTGAGGTTGACGGGGCTTTGGTTGAGATTGAGATCCGTCGCGGTGGGTTGGAGAGGTCTTTGATAATTGAAAAAAAAATTGGCGAGCCTTTAGGGCTGGTTTTATCAAGCCCGGTTTTTGACCAAGTCCAAACTTGCGACAATCATTGCCCTTTTTGCTTTATCTATCAACTCCCTCCTGGTCTACGTCGGAGCCTGTCGGTAAAAGATGACGATTACCGACTCTCGTTTTTGTACGGAAACTTCACTACTCTCACTCGTTTCACTGAAGCCGATCTCGAGCGAGTGGTAAGCGAAGGACTAAGCCCGCTGTATGTGAGTATTCACGCAACCAACCCGCATATCCGTTCAGATCTTCTTCGCAATTCTCGCGGAGCAACTAGTTTGCGCTGGTTGCGGGCTTTACTAGACGCTGGGGTAATAGTGCATGGTCAAATTGTTGTTTGTCCGGGTCTAAACGACGGATTAGTGCTTGAAGAAACGCTGTTGGGGATATACGACGAGTATCCAGGATTAACCAGCGTAGGGGTTGTCCCGGTAGGTATAAGTTCGTTCAACAAAGAAGATCAGTTGCGACCTCACAGTAGCGACGATGCTTGTTTAGTCATCGATACGGTCGAACGCTGGGCGCTCCGTTTCAAGAAGTCGTTTTCTCGATCAACCGTTTATGCCAGTGATGAGTACTACATATTGGCCGAACGGCCATTTCCAAAAGTTAGTGATTATGAAAATCTAGACCAGCACGAAAACGGAATCGGAATGGCCGCTTCGTTTCAAGTCGAAGTCGGGGAGGCCATAAAAGAAAAAACTCCAGTAAAGATTCCTGTAAAAACTGGATTTTTCTCTTCCGTCGACGGTGCCCCTGCTACGGGCTATCGTAGCCCTCGATTTTTAGATAAAGGCATCAAATCGTCAACCGGTGATGCGATCGTCATTATTACTAGTGATTACGGAAACAAAATTCTAAGTCCGATGGTTGATATTTTTCGAGATATTGCCGGAAAGCCAGTGCGAGTTCTGCCGGTGCCAAACATCTTTTTTGGCGGCAACATAGCTGCTACCGGACTGCTGACCGGAGCCGACATAGCGCAAGCGCTTATTGGGGAATCACCGAGCAATCGCTACTTGCTTTCTGACATTTCGCTATCAAATGGTCAATTTCTTGACGGCACCACTCCGGCCGACCTCCCACTCGAAGTCGAAGTGATTGATAACGACGGAGCGGCACTTGTTGCGGCACTTCGATCGTGAATAAGCCCGCGGTGGCTATTGTCGGCCGACCCAATGTTGGCAAGTCGACTCTTTTTAATCGCATAATTGGTCGCCGAACCGCAATTGTCCAAGAAGATCCGGGAGTAACTCGCGATCGCAAAACACTCTCAGCCGACTGGAGTGGGAGAGAGTTTTTAGTGGTCGATACCGGCGGGTGGATTGCCCCCAATGCCGCCTCGGGTGAATCTAGAGAGCTGGTTCGTCAAGTAACGGCCCAAACTGAAAGGGCTATCACTGAAGCTGATGTTCTCGTTTGCGTAGTGGACGTGACCGTAGGAGTAACCGACGAAGACGAGGCGGTGGCCCGAATCTTGCGACGATCGGGCAAGCCAGTCTTGTTGGCCGCCAATAAGGTCGACGGCCGTAATCGCGAAATTGATGCTTGGGGCTTTGTCGCTCTTGGGCTGGGTGATCCGTTCCCCGTGTCTGCCAATCACGGCCGAGGAACGGGCGAACTGCTAGATGCGGTGATCGCAGCAATGCCTGTTCTGGTCGATGTGGACGAATCGGCTGACGACATCTTTTCTGTAGCAATCGCTGGTCGACCAAATGTCGGCAAGTCGACTCTTTTTAACCGCATTATTGGTGATGAACGAGCGGTGGTGGACGATGCTCCTGGTACTACTCGTGATTCGTTAGACACAATTATCGCCACCGAAGATGGACCGCTTAAATTTATTGATACCGCGGGCATGCGTCGCCAAGTGCGAGTCGAAGAACCAACTGAGTACTACAGCACTTTGCGAGCCTTAGAAGCAGTCGATAAAGCCGATGCCGCCCTTTTAGTAATTGACGCGAGCGAAGGTGTGACCCATCAAGACCAACGATTAGCCGAGAGGCTCGATTTATCGGGCACGGCGGTGGTAGTGGTTCTGAACAAGTGGGATCTTGTTACCGATCCCGAACAGAGGGCGCAAGTTCTCATCGACGTTGCTGATCGTTTATCGTTTCTTGGTTACGCTCCAGTCCTAAAAGTATCTGCACGTACGGGAAAAAACTTTTCCTCCCTGTTGCCTGCGTTGCGTGATGCTAAGGATGCTTATCATCGCCGTATTCCTACGGCAGAGTTGAATCGTCTCTTGCAAGACGCTCAGGCGCATCACCCACCACCGGCGGTAAGGCGTCATCATCCTCGCATTCTTTACGCCACTCAAGGAGCCATCGATCCACCAACCTTTACTGTTTTTGCCTCGCATGATCTGCCTGATACTTATGTCCGCTATCTTGAGCGCCGTATTAGGGAAGGGTTCAAATTGGGCCCAACACCGATGAAACTGCGGGTTCGTCGGCGTAACTCTTGAGGTCAATTCAGTGCCTTGGTGTGAAGAGTGCGAACGCTTTCTAACTCCGAGTAGCCTTTCGTCTGCTCATAGCTGTCCGCGTTGTGGAAACCTGGTTGACCTAACCGACAAGGAAAAGGTTGCTGAAACCGAGATCGACCCCATCCCTTGGCATTTTAAAGTCTTACTGGGTCTCGCCGCTATTTACCTCGGCTATCGAGCGTTTCAGGGCGTGGAGTGGGTTATCAATCAACTTTGATAGTTCTGCTCACGCCTCCGGTATCATCATCTTTCGCTAGTAATAAAACACAAAGCGGGCTGTGGCGCAGCTTGGTTAGCGCGTCGGTCTGGGGGACCGAAGGTCGCGGGTTCGAGTCCCGCCAGCCCGACTAAATTTTGCTAGCGAGCGTAAAGGATTTAGGTGCAGCTAATTTTCAGGCGGATCGGCTAACTGTGCTCAGGCCACATTCAGGCCACACGGCTTTTAGTTTTGCTTCTTGAAACTGCGCTTCTAACCCGTCAGTCAATGCTTCGTCTAGCGACGGGAATAGATGTCCGTAGGTATTGATAGTCACCTGGATTGACGAGTGGCCGAGGCGCTCCATAATCGCTCTAG
>SHUY01000052.1 GCA_009694435.1 Acidimicrobiia bacterium
CAGGGAAAGCACCGATGATTTGAGCCGCTCGCGAGCGCAGATCAACCCCACCGACTTCAGTGAATTCTCCGTTAATGAGAAGAGAAAAACGTAGTGGTCTGCGAACGTCGATTAAACCTGTCAGCCCAGTCACTCCGGCTAAGGATCCAGTTTTTGCCTTTAGGTGTCCGGCCAGCGGCGTATCTTTGAGTTGGTTGGTAAGAGTGCCCGTTTCTCCGGCTATTGGTAATCCGGACCAAAGAGCAGAAAAACCACTTCTTTCACCCGTATTTATTACTCCGATCAACGATTGACAAGATGCCCGATTGCTGCGCCCTAGACCCGAGCCGTCGGAAAAGCTCAATTGCGAGACATCGACGCCAAGAGATTTGAGTTCATCGCTAATAGCGGCAACGCCCGCAGCCGTCGTGCCCTCATTTTTTACTTTTAGGCCTAATTCGCGAGTGAGCATTTCGGAAGCGAGATTATCGCTACTACGGATCATCTCTTCGACTATCCCTGAAAGCGGAACCGAGGAAACCGATCCCACCAAAGTGCTGGACTCAGGGACTCGCCCTCGCTTGGCCGATCCACTCACCGCAATTCCCCTTTCCTCTAGCAATTTTTCTAGCGTTTCTGCGGCAAAAAGGGCGGGATCGTCGACCGGAGCAACGGCGTCTTGGGCAAAACCGCGATTAACCGTAAGGGCTCCAATGGGCCCAATTTGCCCATCAGACCGGTAACTGTCTTTCCAGCCCGTAACAAATCGAGTGGTGTCGTAGCGCGAATCGTCAACGATTATCCCCTCAGATACTTTTTTAACTCCGGAAGACTTGATCTGATCAGCCAATTTTTCTAATGAAGTAATAGGGGCGCCCCGGGTGGCGGCAAACTTGTCAAGAGTTTCACGAAAAGTAGTGGTACCAAGTAAAGGATCACCACCACCGAGTAAATAGAGATTAGGAACCGATGTCGAAACTTCCGAACCAGAAACTTTAGCCACGGTGTCAAAATGGGCATCCGCACCCAGTGCATTTAATGCCGCGGCGGCGGTAAACATCTTCATTGTTGATGCGGGTATAAGTACTGTGTCAGGATTACTTTGCGCTCGTGAAGCGTTACCTTCGTTGACAATAAAACAAGAATTGGTGCCGACCAGCAAAGAGTCCAGGGAACTTTTAAGCCGAAGCGACCCCACCGCGTCTATCAACGGTTGTGGTGCTCGACGAATTGACCAAAGAGCAGTAGGAAGATTTACAACTGAAGCCGCAGATTTTTTAACTTTATTTCCTTGTACGCCAAAAACGTCGGCCCCCATTAGCCCACAGATAATCGCGCCGACAACAAGAGCTAACACTGCGAGCCGGCGATAGTTCACAACTGACTCAAAAACTACTTAGTCTGGTTAGACTTTTTGCGATACTGGGAATAACGCCAAAGGTGATTTAAGGCGACTACCGCGCGTGGGCCACTCGGGAAGCAATAACGCCCTGAGTCTTTTACTGCCTTGACCCCCGCGTTGGTGGGGTCGGTAAGGGACAATTCAGTAGCCACCAAAATAGGTTTACCGGTTTGATCAGAAATTTCGGCGGCGGCTAAAGCGAAGCGAGCATCTTGGCGCTCGTGGTAAGCAATGATTCGAGTTACGTCTGGATCGTTGCCCCACGGTCCGGTTCTAAACATTTTGGCTTGATTCGATTGAATACCGATTCCGAGATAAAGCACTGCGTCGACCTCAGGATGATCGGCGATAATCGCCATTATTTCTGGGATGGTGTCACGAGTTTCCCCTCCGGCACAGTCAATCGGATTATTTCGACTCCATCTTGCGGGAAGTTTTTTATCAATAATTTTTTCTAAATCTTTAGGAATATCGGCGAGAACTAGATCGCTATCACTCATCGCGTCGGCAGTAACAACACCCCAACCACCAACCACAGTAAGTATCATGACTCGCGGCCCGCGTGGGAGAGGCTGGGTAGCAAACGCGGCACTGACATCAAACGCCTCTTCTACGCTAAAAGCCTGTGCGATCCCGGCCTGACGGGCCATGCCTCGGAATATTCGGTCGTCTTGAGCCAATGCACCGGTATGGGACTGCGCGGCCCGCTGGCCATTATCGGTTGCTCCTCCTTTAAGTACAACCAGAGGTTTTAGAGCAGTGACTTGGCGGGCCCGTTGATAAAAGTCGCGACCGTTAGGTATTCCTTCTACGTAAGCCAGGCTGACTCGAGTCTCGGGATCAACCGAGTAGTAATCAAGATAATCAGAAACACTTAGACTGGCGGCGTTGCCTGCCGAAATCGCTCGGCTCACACCCACTTGAGCGGCAAGAGAAAAATTCTCAAACGAAGAAACAAAATTTCCTGACTGGCTGACGATAGCTATTGCCCCCGAAGGAGGATTGGGGGCCACGATCTGAGCACAAAGTTTTATGGGAGTTGAAACCAGCCCTTGGCCGTTTGGCCCCGCGAGCAATATCTCTAACTCGTCGGCCAGATCAACTAGCTGGCGCTCAGCTTTCTCCCCCTCATCCCCCGCCTCGCCGTATCCGGCCGAAGTAAGGAATGCAGCTTTTATCCCCCGTTTTGCGCAGTCACGCAATAGTTGTTCGTTGCTTGCCGCTGGAGTACATACAAAAACTAAATCGATTACTGCTTCGGCAGGGATATCGACTACAGATTTAAACAATGAAATCCCTAATACTTCCCCACCTTCTTTGTTAGTACCGTGGACTTCTCCGGCGTAGCCACTGCTGAGAATATTATGCAGCGTTACGTATCCAAATTTCCCCGGGTGGCTCGAGACTCCGGCTACCAAAACGCCTCGAGGAGAGAAAAGCGGAGCAAAGAGCTCAATAAGATCTTTTCCCATTACGGTCTTACTTCGACTAGCGCATCAAGGGCAAGGGGTTTTCCGTCAACAATCCGAATAGGATTGATGTCAACGCTAACAACCTCTTCGCGTTCGCAGATCAAAACCCCTAGTTGCTCAAGGATGTAGGACAACATTTTTCGATCTACCGCGGGTTCGCCTCGAGTTTCGTCAAGGAGTCGAGCAGCAGTGAGCTCACTCATCATTCCCATTGCGTCGTAATGGTCGAGCGGGGCCAGCCGAAAACTGATGTCGGCCAGGGCTTCGGTGAGCACTCCTCCTAGTCCGAACATCACGCAAGCGCCGAAACTGGAATCGCGATAACAACCGGCGATGAACTCTCGGCTCCCTTCCACCATTGGGCTTACCAGTACCCCGTTAGCGTGATCCTCGGGCCGCGCGGCAGCCAGAAGATCGGTGCAGGCCCGACTCACAGATTCTTCATCACCAATGCCCAGTCGTACTAGTCCGCGCTCACTTTTATGAGCCAAACCTGCTCCCGACAATTTAAGAACTACTGGATAGCCAAACTCGCGCGCCGCGGCTACCGCCGCGTCGGGACCCTCAACCAGTGAATCAGAAACACAAGGAATCTCATACTGGCGCAGCAGGGCGCGAGACTCTGGTTCGGAAAGCGTTTTAGTTTCAGACTTTTTGGTCACGCCCTACCCAAAATTCATCTCGAAGATGACGCTTGAGGAGTTTCCCCGCTTCAGTACGAGGCAACTCGCTTCTTATTTCGTAATTACGAGGACACTTATATTTTGCCAGTCGGGAAACGGCGAAGTCTCTCAGTTCGTTTAAATCGATCACTTGTCCTTCTCGAGGAGAAACGATGCAATAAACGCTTTCACCCCACTCCTCGTCGGGGATACCAAATACGGCCACATCGAGTATTTGGGGATACTCATGAAGAACCGACTCGATTTCAACCGGATATATATTCATTCCCCCTGAGATGATCATGTCTTTTTTGCGATCCCGAATTGATACGTAACCTTCAGAGTCGACTGAGGCGATATCTCCTACTGATTTCCAGTTGCCGTCGTTTGATTCTTCCAATTTCTCGTCAGTTTCGTGATAACCGTCCATAGCTAATCGAGTAGAGATGAACAACTCTCCCGGTTCGTCTATGTCGGCTTGCGTACCGTCATCTCTTAGTATTTTCACTCCGATCGGACCATAGGGCTGCCCGCACGATCCGGGTTTACGTAGTTGGTCTTCTGGCTTTAGTACGGTCACCACTCCCAGTTCAGTCGAACCGTAAACCTCGTAAAGAAAACCTGACCCTAATTTTTTAATTATTTCTTCCTTCAAAGCGTATGGAACTGGGGCTGCGTTAGCAATCAAACAACGCATAGAAGACATATCGGCTTTATCCAGCTCAGCCGGAGGCAAACTTACGACTCTTTTTAATTGGGTCGGAGCAGAAAAAGTATTAGTCACCCTGTAATCGGCCACGTAGCGCAGCCAGTCGGAAGGATTGAACTTGCGCAACAAAACAATTGGGCAGCCCAGACTGTGAGTCATGGTAGCAAACGCCAATGGGCCGGAATGGTAAAGCGGCCCGGTGGTTATGTGGACTTCATCGGCGCCTTGTAAGTCAAGGGCAACTAATAGGGCAAACACGGTTTCGGTATCGCTAGTTGTGCGCAACGCTCCTTTAGGTTTTCCAGTAGTCCCCGAGGTGTAAATCATTGAAGAACCTGCGGTAGCCAAATCTTTGTTACTGGGTTCGTCGGGCTCTTCGTCTAGTTGAACCGCTAATAATGTTTCCAAACTTTCGAAACCCAGTTCAAGATCGCCATCGAAACTAAGCCAATGACGAACTCTCTTAATTTCAGCAACGTGCGGAGCAATTACGGATGACTGCTCCGCGTCAATGATTACAATCGATGCTCCCGAATTATCAATCACGTAGGCCATTTCCTCGCCCGTAAATCGGTACGAAAGGGGAACTGCCACCAAGCCGGCTTTGCGCGCGGCGTGAATCACGGCTAAAACGAACAGAGAATTGGGTCCACACCAAACCAGGCGTTCTCCTCGCTTGATCCCTAGTTCGGAGAATGCTCGCACTATCTGGTTCACCAAGGCATTGAGTTGCTGAAAACTAGTCTCGCGGTCGCGAGCAGGGTCAACGACCGCAATCTTCTCGGGAGTATTGGCGGCGTGGATCGCCAAGATGTCAGGCATTTTTAGATCCCTCTTGAATGAGTCAAATTACCTTGTCTACCTACAAAACCTTACCGTTAGCCCAGTGTGCAGGGTAGGCGCTCCAACGGGCATTTTTGCCCATTGACTAGCGGGCCGTAAATCTGGACTAGGTACGCTTCCACCATGGTCAATTACGTATCCGCGGTTTCACGCCACCCCACCCCCGCTCATGCCGTGGGTGAGGTAGCCGGACATTTGCTTGAGCAGTTAAATCAAGGAGAACCCGATTTGGTGGTCGTCTTCGTTTCTCCACCCTTTGTTAACCACTTAGACGACATGCTTTTTGCCTTTTCTAACCTCATCGTTCCTCGCCACCTGATCGGCTTAAGCGCCGGAGGGTTGATATCTGACACTCAAGAAATCGAGTCGGGTCCAGGCTTGGCCGTTTGGGCGGCTTACCTGCCCGAAGCCCACTTGCAACCTTTTGCTTTGGAGTTTGATGAGGGAAAAGGAAAGATATCGGGCTGGCCAGACGAGGTGGACAATTCGAGCCACGTAGTTTTATTCGCCGATCCGTTCAGTTTCCCTACCGATGGTTTTCTCGGACAACTCAACCAGTCGCACCCCGGTTTAAAAGTAAGCGGAGGGCTAGCCTCTTGCGCCCTAAGACCAGGCGGCAACGCCTTGGCCCTCGACTCCAAGATAACTACTCAAGGTGCAGTTGGGGTTGTTATCGAAGGTGTTGATATAAAGACCGTAGTTTCTCAGGGTTGTCGACCAATCGGAGATCCAATGGTGGTAACGAAGTCCGAGCGTAATGTTGTTGAGCAAATAGCAGGCCAGCCGCCTATGGATCGACTGCGCAAATTATCTCAGGAAGTATCCGAGGCCGACCGCGCCCTTTTAGCCAACGGATTGCATCTGGGAGTAGTCGTTAACGAGCACCAAAGCGACTTCGATCGCGGCGATTTCTTGATTCGCAACATCTTGGGTGCCGATCGGAACACCGGCAGTATTGCCGTTGGTGATCAGATTTCAGTCGGGCAGACCGTCCAATTTCATGTTCGAGACGCCGCGGCGGCCGCCCAAGACCTCCATCTGCTCTTGAGTGGACATCAGTGCGGGGGTGCTTTGGTCTTTGATTGCAATGGCCGAGGGAAAAGTCTTTTTGGTGTCCCGAATCACGACGCAACCCTGATCGCCGAAGATCTGGACTACCCCGCTACTGCGGGAGCATTTTGCGCGGGCGAGATTGGCCCTATTGGTAGTAAAAATTTCTTACACGGTTTTACCGCCAGCATCGCCTTGTTCCCTAAGTAGAGAACCTCAGTAAATGACGCCGGCTACCAGTGATAAGCAATAGTGTCAGAGTTGAAATAAACCCGAAGGAGACCGGTGACTCAAGACCTTGAACAAAAAGCTATAAACGTGATTCGCGGTCTAGCCATGGACGCAGTACAAAAAGCCAACTCGGGTCACCCCGGAACCCCCATGGCCCTTGCCCCCTTAGCGCACGTTCTGTTTACCCGAATTATGAATTACGACGCGGCGGATAGTAAGTGGCCCGACCGTGACCGTTTCGTTCTTTCTTGCGGACACGCATCAATGCTCCTTTATTCAATGCTTTATCTAACTGGATACGGACTGACTCTTGATGACCTGAAAAACTTTCGTCAGTGGGGATCGCCAACTCCTGGCCACCCAGAATACGGGCACACTAACGGCGTTGAGGTTACAACTGGGCCACTAGGCCAAGGCTTCGCTAACGGCGTGGGCATGGCTTTAGCCGAAGCCAATCTGCGCGCTCGCTTCGGTCCAGAAATTTGTGACCACCGCATTTTTGCTGTAGCCGGCGACGGTTGTTTAGAAGAAGGAGTTAGTCATGAAGCCGCTTCTCTGGCTGGCCATTTAGGTTTAGGTCGGTTGGTCTATGTCTACGATGACAACCACATAACTATTGATGGACCGACTGAACTTTCTTATTCTGACGATGTACACAAGCGTTTCGAAGGTTACGGTTGGCACGTCCACAATGTGGGTGAAGTCGCTAACGATCTCGACGCCATCGAAGCCGCCGTTCGTGAGGGAATTGCCGAGGACTCTCGGCCAAGTCTAATAATTTTGCGTAGTCACATCGGGTGGCCTTCACCTAAATACACCGATACCGCGGCCGCTCACGGAAACCCTCTGGGAGAAGACGAGATCAGAGCAGTTAAAGAGATCCTAGATATGCCCGCCGAAGAAACATTTTGGGTTCCTGATGACGTGTTGGAGTATTACCGAGCCGCAGGAGTAGCCGGACAAAGTGCTCAGGAAAGTTGGGGTCAACGCCGACTTGCGTTTAGATCGGGTGAGCCGAAGATGAGCGAACAATACGAAGCGTGTCTTGCTCAAACCGGGTTGCCGGGGTGGAGTGAGGATCTACCTAAGTGGGAAGTCGGCAAAGAAGTCGCAACCCGAGCAGCTTGCAGCACAGCTCTCACCAGTATTGTCGATGTCGTTCCTGGCCTCTTAGGAGGCGGCGCAGATCTAACCGGAAACACCGGAACCGAACTGAAAGGTTCGACCCCCATAGACACCCATCGTTTCAGTGGGCGTCAGATTCATTGGGGAGTCAGAGAACACGGCATGGGTGCGATCATGAATGGAATGGCGGTAAGCGGAACTGTTCCCATGGGGGGAACATTTTTTGTTTTTTCTGATTACATGCGCGGCGCAGTTCGTCTCGCAGCACTCTCGGGCTACAAGACAGCTTTTGTTTGGTCGCATGACTCAATCGGTGTCGGTGAAGACGGGCCTACTCATCAACCCATAGAACAACTTGCTTCGCTGCGAGCGATGCCAGGACTTAGAGTCATTCGCCCCGCCGACGCTAACGAAGTCAACGAGGCCTGGCGAGTCCACATCAACGGAACCGGGCCGACTGCTTTAATTCTCAGCCGACAAAGTCTTCCGGTACTTGCGGCTACCGAACAGCGTTCTTTCGTTGGTGTCGAGCGAGGGGCGTACATCTTGGTCGATGAAGAAACTGACCTCGACTTGATTCTTATTGGAACTGGATCCGAAGTACATCTATGCACCGAAGCGCGAGACGTTTTAGCCAACAAAGACCTCGGCGTGCGAGTTGTGTCAATGCCTTCGTGGGATCTTTTCGAGGATCAAGACGACGACTACATCGACTCGGTTCTTCCGCCCGGAGTTCCTACCTTGGCCGTAGAGGCGGGCGTTTCTTTTGGCTGGGACCGCTACGCCGATGATTTTGTGACCATTGACCACTTTGGTGCTTCAGCACCGGGACCAACGGCAATGAAAGAGTTCGGTTTTTCAACCGAAAATGTAGTTTTGCGGGCGCGCGAATTACTCGCTCGCAATGAATGACATTCTTAAATCAAATCAGTTAAAAGGAGAGCTATCATGAGCGACGTCGCCCGACTTCACGAATTCGGCCAGAGTCCTTGGTACGACAACTTAGCCCGCGTATTGCTTACGGGAGGCGGATTAGCCAACCTGATTGCCAACGATGGGATCCGAGGGGTTACCTCCAACCCCACCATCTTCGAAAAAGCTATGGCCGCCGGAGAAGGGTACGACTCGGAACTGGCGCAATGCGCCCGCGACGGACTGTCGATCGAAGACTCCTACTGGCAGCTAGTAGTGGCCGATGTCGGCGTGGCCGCTGATTTGTTACGACCAGTTTACGATTCGAGCGCGGGTGGTGACGGGTACGTATCGGTCGAAGTGTCTCCCGACCTCGCTCACGACACTAAAGGAACGATTGCTCAGGCCGCGAATCTTTTCAAGCGCTTGAATCGCCCCAACGTGATGATAAAAATCCCCGCCACTCTAGAGGGATTGCCTGCCATCGAAGCCAACATCGGAGCGGGGATCAACACTAACGTGACTCTGATTTTTTCGTTGGAGAGACACGACGCAGTGATCGATGCTTACTTGAATGGATTAGAAAAATTTGTGGCTGATGGGGGCGACCCGAAGACAGTGGCTTCAGTGGCTTCATTTTTCGTGAGCCGCGTCGACACTGAAACTGATCGTAGATTGCCCGACGACAGTCCCCTGCGCGGGAAGGCCGCAGTAGCTAACGCCAAGCTTGCTTACCGTTTATTTCGCAACCGTTTTTCTGGACCTCGATGGGAGGCGTTGGCGGCTGCGGGGGCGCGTTTACAACGACCTCTGTGGGCTTCGACTTCAACTAAAAATCCTGCCTACTCGCCCACTCTCTACGTTGACGAGTTAATTGGGCCAGATACGGTCAATACCCTCGCCCCCGCCAGTATTGAAGTGCTGCAAAAAGGTGACGGAAATCTTAGCGCGGGAGCAATTGAGGAAAACGTTGAAGCCGCCGAAGCCGTATTGGCTGACCTAGCTAAGGCAGGCGTCGATTTTTCCGATGTGACAAAAACAGTTGAAAAAGAAGGTGTCGCCAGCTTTGCCGCCAGTTTTCACGACGCGTTCGCCACATTAGAAAAACGTCGAAAAGAAATCGCTTAGTTACAAAGTTTTGCTAAACGCCAACGCAGTCTCAAAATGTTCACTTAACTGATCAAGTGAACTATGGGCATTCAATCCGCTGGTGCTGGGCATTAGGTACACCCGAGTTCCACCCACTAGTTGTGGCTGGATTCCCGCCTGCGCCGATTTGTCGATAGCCGCGCGGTAGCCTGACAACCCAACGAAACAAATCATCTTTGGCTTTAGCCATTGAGCGAGCCGAGCGACACGCTCCATTCCTTCTTGGTATTCGTAGATTTTCAGGTCTGATGCTTTAGCGGTAGCTCGTTTCACCAGATCGGTCATACCGACGCCGTGGTTTTGTAACGCGTGGCGAGGATCTCGATCTTGCGAAACCATTCCCGCTTTAATCGCTGCTGGCCAAAAACGGTTACCCGGTCGACCAAAACCAACTCCGACCTCAGCAGAATAAATACTGGGATTCAATCCACAGATCAAGATATTCATATTCGGACCGACAAAATCAGGAAGAGTGGGGGCTCTTTTTGCCTGCACTTCTATCCAGCCGTCATCGAGTGAATCGACCTCGCAGAGTGCGACGCTAAATCCGGCTCCTACTAAAACCGAGTGCAGTTCTTTAACTTCAATTTCCGCGAAAAAACGGCCCGGAAACTGGTCGTCGCGCAAACCCACTAATTGGCCCTCTTTATTTCCCCTCCGAAGACTCAAAGCAATAGGAGCGTCGGGGACTAATGCCTGATGAAGATCCATCAATGCCCACGGAAGTTCAACTCGTTTTATATGGAGATAACTAGCGCTCGCCCAAGCGGCCCCCAGGCTCGAACGTCGTAAAGGCAAATGCAAAAGATCGCCACAAACCCCCAGAGCCGACGGCACGGCCGCCAAGGCCAGAGAGACCATCGCCGGAGCTCCGTCTTGGGCCACCACGGGAGCGCCGAGGGCAGCCAGATGAGGACCCGGCCCACAGCCCAGATCGATCACGGGATAAGGGGCGATCCTTTGCTCTCCTAGCTTTTTGGCGCGTGCGTAAATGGCTCCATCGCTGGTCCGCGCTTGTTGCCACTCTTTAGCTCGTTGTTCGTATATGGCAATCGTAGGAAGATCCATTGCCGTAACATAATGCCATGTTTGGAGAACTTCGAGTAGTGGAAAATGTTTTCCGCGCTTTTGCTGACCTCGTTGCTTCTACGACTCCGGTTTCGATGGCCCTCTCGGGTGGTGCCACTGCTCGCTCTTGCTACGAATTATTGGCCACCACCGAAGTCGATTGGTCGAAGACGGATTTCTTTTTTGGAGATGAGCGCTGGGTCCCCGTACACGATCCGGAATCAAACGAAGGAATGGCGCGAGAAACTTTTCTTGACGCAGCGGTTCCAAAAGCGATTCATTCCATGTACCAAACCAGCTCACTCGATCCGGTTGACGCGATCAAGGCCGGGGCAAAATCCTACGCCTCGCTTCTGGCCACTACTGGTCCGATAGAAATGATCCATCTTGGCCTTGGCCCTGACGGGCACACCGCTTCCCTTTTCCCTGGGAGTGCTGCGTTAAACGAGACCGTTCAACTGGTCGTGCCTAATCAAGACCAACAGCACCCTCACTTACGTTTAACTATGACCTATCCGGCTATAGAAACTGCTCACTTGGTCGTATTTACGGTGGCAGGAAAACAAAAGTATGACGCTTTAGCCCGAATTCGCTCGGGAGAAGACCTCCCCGCAAGCCGAATTCGGGCAAATAAGGTTCTGTGGCTAGCCGATCAAGACGCGATAGAGGGTTAAGGTGAGTGATGGCGTGCTGGGGCGTAGTCTTTTCTTCGTGAACACAACCACCGAGGATCTGCTGAAAGCGGATTTGCCTGATCTGATTAAACAAGCTGGCGCTATTCGCGATGCTGCTCATGGCTACCAAATGACTTATTCGCCTAAAGTTTTTCTCCCCTTGACCATGCTGTGTCGAGATCGTTGTGGGTACTGCACCTTTGCCAAGCCTCCCGCTCGACTCGAAGATCCGTTTATGAGCATCGAAGAAATGCTCTCTATCGCTCGAGCGGGTGCGGCGGTTGGTTGCACCGAAGCATTGTTCACTTTGGGCGAAGCCCCCGAAGATCGATATCTTGTTGCTGCCGACTGGCTCGCAGAACACGGAAAGAAAACGACTATTGAATACGTTTACGAGGCAGCTCGAGCGGTACTGCTAAATACCGGACTCTTGCCGCACGCCAACGCGGGGGCTATAAGTCAAAGCGAATTGGAACTACTTCGTAGTGTTAGCCCATCTCAAGGCATGATGATCGAAACTCTGGCGAGCAGACTGAGTGAACCGGGTGGACCCCACGCCGGAGCTCCGGATAAAACCCCTGAGCGACGACTTGCCACGCTAGAAAATGCTGGCCGAGCAAAAGTTCCGTTCACTACTGGGATTTTGGTTGGTATTGGCGAAACCCGCGAAGAACGAATTGAAGCACTAAAAGCCATTAACGCCAGCCACGCTCGTTACGGGCATGTCCAAGAAGTGATCGTACAGAACTTTCTTCCTAAAGCCGACACCTCCATGCATCGCCACCTTGCGTGTGGGGTCGAAGAAATGCTGTGGACCGTAGCGGTGGCTCGCATTGTTTTGGATCCCACTATTCATCTGCAAGCCCCGCCCAACTTATCCTCAGATCTTCCCGCCTTAATCGCGGCGGGTATAGACGACTGGGGTGGGGTCTCACCCATAACTTCTGACCACGTCAACCCTGAGCGACCTTGGCCGGCAATGGATTCTTTACGGAAAGCCACCGAATCCTCTGGTCGATCATTAGTACCTCGCCTCACCGTCTACCCCGAATTCGTCGCCCAGTCAGGCGTCTGGCTTCACCCAGATGTACTTCCCGCCGTCTTAGCCGCTTCTGATGGGACCAACTACGCGCGTGACGATCTCTGGTTTTCGGGATCCGGATTAAATCCACCAGCAATTCTTGACTCATCTTTTAGTCGCCCTAAGACAACCAGTACCGACCAGCGGCGAGCGGTCGATGAAGTTATCGATGGGGTGCTCTCGGGTTCACAAGTTGACCTTCCAGAAATAGTCACTTTGTTACAAGCTCGAGGAAAAGAAGTTGTCCAAGTGGCCGAACTGGCTGATCATTTGCGGCGTGAACACTCTGGCGACACTGTTACTTTTGTTCGAAATCGAAATATCAACTACACCAATATCTGCACTTTCAAATGCAAATTTTGTGCTTTTTCCAAAGGACCCCTTTCCCTTAATCTGCGGGGAGACCCCTATCTGCTCGACCGGTCCGAAATACAAAGGCGGGTAGTGGAAGCAGTCGAGTGCGGAGCAACCGAAGTTTGCCTTCAGGGTGGAATCCATCCTGATTTTGACGGCGAGTATTACCTTTCGGTTATTGAGGCAGTCAAAGCTGTGGCTCCGTCTATCCATATTCACGGCTTCACCGCCCTAGAGGTCACTGAGGGGGCTAGACGGCTCGGAATACCCCTTAACGATTACTTGGCTGAACTCAAGAAAGCTGGACTCGCTACCCTGCCCGGGACAGCAGCAGAAATCCTTGATGACGAGATCCGCTCGATTATTTGCCCCGACAAGATCAATACCGAACAGTGGTTAGAAGCGCACCGATTGGCGCACCTTAACGGGATGCGTTCGAACGTGACCATCATGTTTGGCACCATAGAGTCGCCCGTCAATGTCGCTCGCCATCTTGTTCGCACTCGGGATCTTCAAACTGAGACTGGAGGATTCACTGAATTCGTGCCTTTGCCCTACGTGCACATGGCGACCCCTTTGTCCATCCAAGGGCGTTCTCGGCGGGGCCCAACGTTTCGTGAAGTCTTGCTCATGCATGCCGTCGGACGCATCGCTTATCGAGGCTCAATCGAAAACATCCAAGCATCTTGGGTCAAGGTTGGGGCGCAAGGCGCGCAGCAACTTCTTCGGGCCGGGTGTAATGATCTCGGAGGTACGCTGATGGACGAAAATATTTCTCGGGCGGCCGGCGCGGATCACGGTCAAGAACTTGACGATGACGATTTTCGTGCCATTGTCGATCCTCTGGGCCGCCCCTTGGCTCAGCGAACCACGCGGTACGAAAAAATAACTACTAAAGGAAAAAGATTGCGTCCGCGCTCAGTTTTGATACCAGTAACACCCCATGAACCGGTAACGGTAGCGTGACCAAATCACCAGATTTGCCTGCCGATGGCGTTGATG